>JAOUFI010000001.1 GCA_029858305.1 Candidatus Thorarchaeota archaeon | reverse complement strand
TATCGCTTTGGGATCATATAACGACGGCATGTTCCCTGTCCTCCAAAAGAATGCTAAATCTTGGCTGAGCTTGTTCAAAACTGTTTGGTTAATCAAATGAAAAAGAAAAGAAGATGGTAGCGGGTAGTGGATTTTGGTCCTTGACATGGAAATCATGCCAAGATGAACCACCGATCTCGGGGTTTCTCCGAGCTACGAGGCTCCTATGAGCCCCGCGGGATAGGCCTGGCTTCCCCAACCCGCTATGGTTAGAGGGAAGGGAGCGGTTGTGAGTTTTAAAGTTATTCGTAGGACTGGTTCAGGTTGGGTCATTAGACTAATGTGGATAACTGATCTACAGTCATACAGAATACCCCTGCACGGTTGTCTTATGGCTGGCCCTCTTGTAAGTTTGCAGTCTTTCTCCTACCCCTTTGGTCAAGAACACATACAAGAGCCACCATACAGAGAATAAGAATGAGCAGGAAGCTATCAATGATGACCGTGGGGAGAAGTGAATTTTCAACGACCTGCACCTCGACCCAATCTGTGACAATAAACCCGCCTCGGTCTTGAAGACATAATTCGAAGAAATAGGTCCCTACTCTAAGTCCATCAATGGACACATCAAAACGAGAGCTATTCCAGAGACCTTCCTCTGAAAGAGACACACCAGTATACGAATAATGTAGACTGTCAAGCAACCAGTATCTGTATGGGTGGTCATCATAGCACTCCCATGATATGGTGTTTCCAGTTTCGCCTCGAATGTACACCTTGTCAGGCTGAGGGGTCAGCGACGGAGGCGATGTATCGATAATACCACCTATCTCGTACTCAAGATAGATATCATGAAAACGGAATGATGGAATCGGAAAATATTCGTAGCCATAAAGTCCTACAACAGTAAATACCAGGTACCTAATTGGCCTATACCATTCCACATCATTTTCCATAACAATTGTGCTGTTCAGAGTAAGATAGGCTGGGATTTTCCCCCATAATCCTTGCCCGTGTGAATAAGTTGCGCTCAAAGTTGAGTTTACAAAATCCATATTCCAGTCAAAATTGAATATCGAATAGTTATTGTCGTCTCTGCCTAGGTAATAATAGAAGAATGAAGAATTTCTTGGATGATACTTCCAGGTCAAATCCCCCTGGGTTTCTGGATATATATCTCGACAGCTTGCAATCAGAATGGGACTAAGAGTATCATCAAAGAGCCCTATTGCAGCTGCTCCGCGCGCTTCAGGATTCGAATTGACCAGTTCGATTTGGACACTGAAGTTCCGGAGTCCAGCGACTGGAAATGCATCCGGTAGATCGCATATGAAGGTTGGACCATAATGAACCCAACTGTAATCACTCTGAAGAGTTGAGATATTTGTTGTGTAAAGACATTGTCCATCAGATTCGAGAACTCCCTCTGTATTCACAACAGTATAGCTACTCATTCCTATGGGAAAACGTCTTGGTAACTCTCCATATTGAAATCCAGACGTGTTCGAACAGTCATGGTGCCAAGTCTTGATCTCTGACTCCTGTGATGGAAGCGATGATGAGAGTATCCTGAGTGTCATATCATCTGATGTGGCAGGCTGAATGAGAGGCATGCAGAGCGAGCACCCCATCAATACCAAAGCAACGAGATTCAATTTTCGATTGCCTCTAATCGAAGCCAACCCCCGAACACGCAGTTCTATCTCGATATCACTTGACGATAAAGAATGTTAATGTTTTGGAAGTTTGAAGTTATTAGTAGAGGGTGCTGAGTAGTGCAGGCAGGCTTATCTAGTTCTGAGTAGAAGGTGTGTTGAGTGGAGATGGGAGATCAGAAGCTGCTCACCAAATTCCGACAGTTCTGTGAGGACTATGGGACTGAGTATGCTTTTGAAGCGACGGTTGAAGGATTCGATACAATTGATATTGTAGACCCAGAGAGGCTCACAAGAGGATTCTATGTCAGCAGAGGGAAGGTTAGAAGTCTTGTGGGACTCTACTCTAGGGGAAAGCCTCCAGTCGAGATTGGTGATGCGGTCATAGTGGCAGGGCGAGATGCAAGACGTGAAGAGAACAGGGTGGTACCCGCAGTCATTCTCATTCCGAAGGGACACTCTATTCTTTTTTCTTCTGAAATTAAATACCCAACTATACGCGGATTTGTTATCTTTTTTTCGCCTTTGATTGCGGCCTCTATTGTTATGTTGTTGTATGGCTTGCTTATACCACTAGAGTATTCTTTGACTTATTCTTGGATTTTCCTTTTGGGGATTTCTCTATTTCTTTCTTGGTTCCCTGCAATGTCTTACCTTGAGGATTACTTGAAACGACCCAGATTGTTCCACTGTGATGAGGACACGTGGCAATCACTTGCGAAAGAGGTTGCTTCGAAATATGACATCATGCTTGGAGTGTGAATCGAGATAGTATGTGGAAACGTGTCGAAGTTATTCATAGAGCGACTTCTAAGGAGTCATGTACGAATCATTCACGAAGCATTATAACCATAATTTGAGAATGAAGCTTGAGAAGTGACAAAAGAATGAGAGGTAGAGGTAGAAGAAGAGATCCTGGTCGAAGAAACGGAGGTGTCAGGAGATCGTTTCTTCATGCTCGACGTCCTCTTGGAAGACGAGTTGCTCGACGATTGCTGCGCCTCAGCGTTGGTTCTGCCCTTCTATATATGATAGCAGGTACAGATAAGGCTGTGAAGCTCAAGCATGATGATGCAGAGAGTATCGAGAGCGAGGTTGGCAAGCCAATTACAGACATGGATGAGACCGAGCTTGTCGAGACCATGCAACGCCTGGGAATAAAGAGCATCTCACTCACTGACGAAGAGAAGAAGACTGTGCTCCTCTCCTGCCCCTATTGCGGTCATAGGAACGAGGAAGACACTCGAAAGTGCGAGAATTGTGGTGCTAGTATCTAGACCAATTGTTTAACGGCCATTATATGAGCTGAAAAGGGGCTTGGCTAATCAATGGTTGATTAATTCCTCCTGTGATACACACATTGTTCTATCATAGGAATACGAACTCTTTCGCGGAGAACAGACACAATGCTACTGGAAGTTTCCCTCCTTATCGCAATCTATGCCATATGGATTGTGCTGCTCGTGAATGTGATGGTATCTAGTGAGGAGGTCTCCCTGACGATTGCCACTCTTCCATTCATAGTGACCTTTCCAGTGGCGCTCATACTCTCAGCAATCCTAGAGATCACCGTACCTGGGGCATTCTTGGCTGATATCCTTCTGACAATGATTGTTGGAGTCCTCCTCTTTATCAGATGGGTGATGGCAATAGTGGGAGAATAACCTAGTTTCAACTAGAAGAAGTTGTACTTGATATGTAGTAAAGGGATGTGTGCCTATTCCTTTCGCTTGAACTCAGAATATCCACAGCGCCCACAGGCGAATCGATTGAAATGTTCTGCCATGAAGGTACCTTTCTCACAACGGGGGCACGCCCTCTTGTTAGATGTCACTTTTCCAGACTTATCGACCTTGTACATAGTATGAGCCTTGGGCATTACTCTGCACCTTCCTTCTTCTTCGGCTCATGGCGCTTTTGAATATGAGCCAGCTCGATTTTGTTCATTTGCTCAGGGGTTGAATAGATTCTTGCGACACCCGTGGTCATACCGATTCCGTACGTTGTGTCAAGCTTCTTAATCACAACTGCTGCAGCGTCTGCGTTAAATTGTGCCATGATTTTAGCTCGGATATCAGCTCTACTCGGCGTAGTCGTACCTGTATGATCCACCCTGAACTCAATCTCTTTTCGCGCGAGGGGCTTGTTTTCCTTTTCCTTAAGAATTTCAATTTTCATTGGCATCACTTGCTAAGAATCAGACCTCATCAGTTGTGGGGTCAGGCAGTCGACTTGGAGTTGTCTAATAAAGCTTTCACCAGTGACACAAGTTAAAAGACCTAGCGAACTTTTAATGCGTATTTTCCAGGTTTGTCAATGTTAAGCCGTGAGGCGACATAGGAGTCCTTTCTTGGATCATCGTGCAGACTCTTTCCAGGGAGGATGACCACAATTCCTGTGTATGATGTAGAAAGGCTAGTACTCTTACAATTAGGACACATACTCTCATTTGTGAGGTAGTGACAAGCTCTACATGCTTTCATTTTCGCTATTTCATTTCCCTCCCGGTTACTTCTTCTTTTCCTTCTTTGTTTCACCGCGAGCTGCCTTTACATCATCCTCAATCCATGACTGGTCTGGACCAATCTTACCAAGGAATGGTTGTCTCATAGTGAGACCTAGCTTACCGGACTTATTGCCGGACTCGAAACTGATTGATGTAACTCTGGCACGAACCAAATCTCCCTCAGAGAGCATCCGACCAGTTTCTTTACCGAGAAGTGCACTTCCCTTTGTATCTTGAGTAATGAAGTCATCGCATATCTGGCTGACATGGCATAGACCGTCTAATGGCCCCATTCGAATAAACGCTCCAAAGTCCATCAGTTCTACAACATTGCCTTCCACGAGTTCTCCTCGGAGCGGCTTGAACACAAGTACTCGATAGGTCACGGCATGGTATGTTGCTCCATCACCAGGAATCAAACGACCCTGGCCAATCTCATCGATGCCGATCACTGCAATCATCAGGCCTACATCGCGATCTAGGACATTCTCATGCTGTTTGCGCAAGTGAATCATCGCTGCATCATCTATAGGCGATCCGAATTGCGCTGGTGGAATACGTACGACATCCTTTACTGTGACTATACTGTACAACTTAAGACGCTCCTCGCCCGATAGGACAATTCTTCTCAGAACACTTCAGACTCTTGGTATAACCTAGGGTCTGAATCAGACGGCTCAGCGGCTCAGCGCTTTGGAAACCATAAAAACGTTGTGACACGGTCTCACGCAGTGAATCCAATGAGTTGAAGTCGTTTTTTGCTCCTGAGGTAGAGAACCGGAGTTCCTTGTGATATCGCACGTTCTTTGAGCCCTTTATCGTTTGTAGCAATGACTCCTTTGGAGGATTTTGCATATTGTAAGATTCTCTCATCCACAGGAACACTCTGCTGCGTATCTACTGTTTTAACGACCTTGCATCTCTCAACAAGGTCCAGGGCTATTTTGAACCAGCTTTCCTCCTTTCCAGTTACAGTTTTGAGGTTTCTCTCAAGCTCCACTACAACAGAATCAAGAACTATAAACTCAACATTTCTCTCGAGGATTCTCTCCGCTTCAGAAAAAATATCCACTCCGAATTGAGCTGGTACCGTCAGTATATTGGTATCAAGTACAACAACCAGAGGCAATACTTACACTTCCGCATATCCAATCAATCGCCATTTGTTCTCAACACGACGACCAATTGCAATACGTTGCCCCTTTTCAGCCACAACAGGACGTTTTAGTGCTAGCTCAATCTCTTCTCCGTGTAACCTTGTAATTACACCAACAGTGGAGGCTGTTCCGACGACGAGCATCATCGGTTCATTAAGTTTGAGATTTTCTACTTGTTTCTGGCTCTCCATACCCACTACCCTTTGCATCAAAACTGGTTTGACCATCAGCTTTTCAATGACCTTTGGTAGCTTACCTACTTTACCAATAACATTACCAACAAGGCGATCTGCACGTGTTGATGCAGGATCTAAGCCAGTACCCACACCAATTAGTCCACCGGGGTAAGCTTCCTGGAGAGAATTACCACTTCCGGATAAGAGACTGACAACCCGGGCTCTGATTGGTTTGAAGCCTTTCTCGCCCTTTGCACCGGGTGAAATCTCTATCTCATCTCCAACCTTTAATTTCCCCTGAACTACTGACCCTCCTACAACTCCTCCATGCATCTCCTCAGGAGATGTTCCAGGGCGATTGATATCAAATGAGCGCGCAACAAACATCTTTGGAAGTGCATCATCAGCACGCTTAGGTGTCGGAATAACTTCTTCAATTGTCTTGATTAGTAGATCAATATTAGCTCCAAAGACCGCAGAAATGGGTATAATTGGTGCCGATTCAGCGACTGTACCCTTCACGAAGTTCTTTATCTGTTGATAGTGTTTCTTAGCTTGTTCTTTTGTGACAAGTTCTATCTTGTTTTGAACTATGATGAGATTCTTTACACCCACGATTTCTAAGGCATGAAGATGCTCAGCAGTCTGTGGCATGGGGCAGGGTTCATTTGCTGCAATCACCAGGATTGCACCGTCCATTAGACTAGCACCACTAAGACAGGTTGCCATTAAAGACTCATGACCCGGGCTATCGACAAAAGAGATTTCCCGCAAGACCTCAAGTGATCCTCCGCATTTACTACATTTGCCATCTTTTGCTAGATGGGATGTAGTGTACATATCAGGTTCAGGGCAGCTCTTACACTTCATTAGAGTGGTTGCCGCATAGCCAAGTCGGATAGAAATACCTCGCCTAATCTCATCTGAGTGTCTATCAGTCCACTCTCCAGTAATATAGGAAACTAGCGTTGTCTTTCCATGGTCAACATGACCTAATGTACCAATACTTACTTCTGATTGTCCTGCGTATTTTCTGGTCACCTAGTCTTCACTTCCAAATCTGGCCAATTCGGGCGTAGTGACACCTTTCCTGTTGTACATATGAAGTATATGGTTCACACTAATCGCATAATCTGATGAAATGTAACGCACTGCTTATGCAGCTTTCATAACGAGTTCTTCGAGAGGTGTACCGCCCTTCTCTTCTACCCGCATGTTTACTTGTGAGATATCCCCACTAAGTTCTTTTCCACGTACAGTTTTCCGCCTTGCCATTCCCTTTCTATCTGGTCTAAATCCTGGGGGGCTTCGAACAAGAACCCGTTTCTTTCCACTTCCATGTACATCTGGACGAATTGGGAATCCTGCTGAATCACTACCACCTGTGATTTTCAACTTGTATCCTGGCAGGCCCAACATATCTCCTTCTACTATCTCTCCAACATGCTTACCAACCATGGCATTCGTCTTTGCGTCATCTAATTCGTACTGGATGGCTTTTCCAGTTTCGGGGTCTGAAATCACAAGTTTAAATGGCAACTATCGTATCGCCTACCTAGATTGATGTTGTGTGCCCTATTGGACACCCGCGCTAGGCTACAGATGTCACTTTATGAGGGTTGTGGTCGGGTCGACTCTCGATTTCAGAGCCGGTCGAATGTTCCTCGTTCACAATCATTATAACGTACTCGATAATTCCTACGCTAATCCTCAGTGGGACGTGTAGTGCTTAATGGACAGTACTTTACTTGCTTTCGGACTGATAGGTCTCTTCTGGCTTACCATCTATGCAGTAGCTCAATACCTGGGTGTTGAGCGTCTTAAAGAGAAAGGTGTCGAGGCAGGAACTCCGTTCTTCTTCATGTGGAAGACACAGCGGCTCAACGCTTTTCTGACACGAATGGGAAAGAAGTTCCCGTTGATTTTCTTTAACATAGGTATTGTTGTTGGCTTTGGTGGAATGATCTTTTCTTTCTGGATGTTTGGTGAGAACCTCATCAAGTTCTTTGTAGAACCTGCTGCAGCAGGAGGCGTCGTACCAATTATCCCCGGCGTGACTATCACAGGTCTTCCTCTCTTGTACATGTTGATTGGTCTTGCTGTAGCAATCCTAACACATGAGTTCGCTCATGGCCTTGCCTCATCCCGTGATAACATTCCCATCAAAAGCTCGGGACTACTCGGTTTTTTGATATTGTTTGGTGCTTTTGTTGAACCGGATGAAGAGGCGTTCGAGAAAGAGGCAAGCCCACAGGGTCGAATGCGGTTGCTTGCTGCAGGATCGTATTCTAACATAATTTGGAGCTTTGTGTTTCTTGCACTTCTTATCAACTTTAATTCAGTAGCTTCGATTGCTTACAATCCACCGAATGGGGCTTATATTTATCAGCTCAGCGAGGGAAGCCCCGCAGCTGAAGCTCTTCAAGTTGGTGATGTGATAATTGGCCTGAATGACACAATCATTGCGAACTGGTCTGCTGTCAGTGTCTTCATGAATGGAGCTCCTGCTGGGTCTGAGGTCACTGTTCATACATTAGATGAAAATATAACACTTATACTGGCAGCGAGCGAGCTAAACGCTTCGCGTGGGTATCTTGGAGTATATGGGGCAGACTATTGGGAACCAAAACCTGGATGGGACCTCATCTTATCTCCAATATATGTATTCCATCTTCAACAGATAATCTTCTGGTGTTACCTCATACTCATCTCTTTGGCTGTCTTCAATCTTCTTCCGATTCCCTTCCTTGACGGAGATAAGCTGCTATCAAACGGTCTTAGTCTCTTGATATCTGATGAAAAGAAAATCCGCTATATCATGTACCCCATACGGTTCGCGGCACTAGCAATTGTTGTGCTAAGTATCATTCTTAGCCTTATATTGGGTAAAGGACTCTTCTAAAATCATCAAAAGATAAAAGTGTGGGACCTAAAAAGGAGCCACTTGTACTATTGCTCGATGCCAGATGATGACACATCAGATAAGTTCGGTACAAGATGTCCGAGAGAGAGCACGAAAAGCCCTCGCTGACTATCTTACTATGTTCATTCCAGAATCTTGGAAGGACCCACTTGATAAATTGAGAATACTTCTTCAAACTAATAACGACATAGATTGGGAAGCACTGAAAGGACATGCACTCATGTACTTTGATGAGAAGAGGCTTCCCGAGGACCGCGTTGAATGTCTCGCTCGAATTGAACGACTAAGTGACACATTCAAAGAGGTCTATACGTCACTTTCTCCAGCAGAATGGCATCGGACAGTTGAAGACATCATTCAGGCAGCCAACTTCCGAGCCTCAAAAGCATCTCTTCAGCTTCGACGTACAAAAATAATCGAGGATCTCAAGGACAAAGAAACTCGCGAGTCTAAGACCAAGGGGTGACTCAGTTCTTCATTTGAATATCTTTAATTTGTCAGTGCGTGTTAGGGCGACTTGGAGTAGTCGTTGTCATGCAAGTTGGATGTTCCAAATGTGGTAATCCTGCAATATACCTTCGAAGATACACATCTGAACAGCTCTGTGGGTCATGCCTTATTCAGACAACTCAAGATCGCGTACGAAGGACTATCAACAAACACAAGATGTTCAGAGAGGATGACCGGATTGCAGTAGCTATCTCGGGGGGAAAGGATAGCGCAGTTCTTCTACATGTGCTCCATAAGATTGAGAGCGCCTTTATGAAGTCTGAGATAATTCCTGTCACAGTTGACGAAGGAATTCTTGGATATCGTGACAAAGCGCTCGAATCAGCTCAAGAACTCTCCCAAACATTAGATCTTAATCTTGAAGTGTTCTCCTTTAAGAAACTGTTCGATTATTCTCTCGATGAAATAATAAAACGAAAACCAACTAACTCTGTGGGAGCTTGCTCGTACTGCGGTGTCCTTCGAAGAAGAGCGTTAAATATCGCAGCACAGGAAATCGGAGCCAATGTCATCGCGACAGGCCACAATTTAGATGACGAGGCACAGACCGTTCTCATGAATCTATTGAGGGGTGACAGTGCCCGAATTGCGAGAACGAATATTCCCCGAGAGCAGACTATGCAGGGCTTTGTTCCTCGTGTAAAACCTTTGGCTGAATTAACAGAGCGCGATATTGTTGCCTATTCGCACCATCTTGAGATTCCATATCATGATGTACCATGTCCTTATGCTGAGGATGCCTACCGTAATGATGTGAGACATTTTCTTAATGAAATGGAGTATAGACGTCCTGGTACATTACTAGCAGTTCTACGGTCATCTGAGGCAATGGTTTCTGCTTTCAGGAATATTCCTGCAGAGTGGCAATTCCTTTCATGTGAGAAATGCAACAATCCTTCCCCAACAAGAATATGTAAGGCCTGCGAGATGCTGAATAATATCAGGTGATAACCTAGGATGGCTAAACGACCAGAGGTACTGCACGATGTTAGAACAGTGACCTATGACCAAGCTCACTGGAATCTTCTGGACCGGTTAAGGTCACATGCCATCAAAGTCATTCACAGAATAGAATCATCTGTTGCTATTCAACCATTTGTACATGGTTCAATTGCTCGTGGTGACGTATCAGAATCATCCGACATAGACATTATTATTCACCAACCCATGTCTAGTTATAAGCTTGAACTAGCTCTTGGTAAATTTCTTCATCGAGAGCTTGTACAAGCAACACCTTCAATGGTTCTGAAAGGTCATCTGTATTTGGAAGACAATGTTGTAGTTAGTTTTCCCATATTCAAGCTTAGACCAAGGGAGGAAGAGTTCTATCACTGGGGCGGAGTTCTGAATCTGAAGGGATTGGAGGCGGGGATGAGAGTTCCTGGTGTGGATAAGAGACTGGTGTTGGTTGAACCCAGTCCAACAGGTCACACAGAATACGGTGTAATTGGTCACGAGCATGAAGTTGCTAAGAAGCTCAAAGTCAGTGTTGATATTGCAAAAGAAAGAGTACGTGTATTAACACGCCGTGATAATGTGGGTCGAACGGGCGTCTATCTCAATCGTCCCCTGACTGAATCAGAAAGTTTTGAAGAGGTTGCAAAACAGCTTCAGGATAGTGATCCCGCGCTTCGCCGTACAATTGAACGTCGTGAAGGAAGGAGACGGTGAAAATGGTCCGTGAAATCAAGCAGCTTCAAGGTGATTCGTATCTTCTTGGAAGACTCCCACGTGGCTGTCAGCTCTGTGCAAAAGGCTCGAAAATGGTCCTCTTTGTGACTGGCCTGTGTGATAGTTCTTGTTACTACTGTCCACTCTCACAGGAAAAAGCAGGTAATGATCTTGTTTTTGCTGATGAAGTCCCTGTTTCTTCAGACACCGATATTCTATTCGAAGTCGATGCAGTTAGGGGTGAGGGTGCCGGAATAAGTGGCGGCGATCCTCTCTGCGTAATGGAGCGGACATTAGAATATATTCATCTATTGAAGTCCAAATTCGGGTCTGATTTTCATATTCATCTCTATACTAGTAAAACCACTGTCAGTCAAGAAGATCTCGAACGACTTAAAGAGGCAGGACTTGATGAGATTCGCTTTCATCCTCAGGGGAATGACTGGACTGGAATCGAACATGCAATAAAACTAGGTATAGAGGTGGGATTGGAAGTTCCTGCTATCCCTGAAAAAGTGGACTCATTAAAACAAATCGCACTTCGCGCTGAAGAACTTGGGGTTTCTTTTCTCAATGTCAATGAGCTTGAGGCAAGCGAAACCAATTTTCAAAGTCTGTTAGCTCAGGGTATGCGGCTAACAGATATGGCAAGTGCCAGTGTCAAGGGGAGTGCTGAAACAGCAAAGGAATTCCTGAATTGGGCTTCAACGAACCTAGAACGACTCACCGTTCATTTTTGTTCTGCAAGATACAAGGACGCTGTCCAGATGAGAAACCGACTTGAAAGGAGACTCCAACAGACAATACGCGAATTTGAGGAGCGAGATGATATTGATCCTCTATTGATACTAGGTATCATTCGAGCACCACATGGATCTAGTCTGAACGCACGACAGTTAAATCACATTTACGATATTCTCAGAAATGAATTTGGGCTCCCTGAAAACCTTCTAAATATCGATACTACACGCATGCGAATCGAGTTAGCTCCTGGAATTCTTGAAGAGTATGTCGATGAGATTAAGGCATACCTTGAGGATTTTAGGAATCTTGAGATTGGCATCTCATATGAGTATCCATCGTGGGATCGTCTTCAGACTATGTTCGATCCCATCTAGCTACTCAATTATTCGAAAGCGAAGAATCGCAGCTATTCCGCCCAGTCTGTGGAGCTGTTCTCCTGTGGGATGGTCTGTTGATACGATGTGAACAGCTCCTTTCGTCTTCTCTGTGTTTCGAATGAGATTATCCATCTGCCGTCTGACATCGTCAGAACCTTCTCTGAGTTTTTTATCTGTTATTAGAAGGTCCTGAACAGCCCCATATTGGACAGCTTTGGTCACCTCATCTTGACCATATGCTCCGAGACCATCATCCTTTGATATATGCGTGACAAGTTCTTCCACCAATTTGGTTTCTGTTTCAACCTTCAGCTCAACAATGACCTTTCCGATAACTCCTCTAAAGAGAATCTCTTTTGCTCCAGGAATGCCTATTGAATTAGTACCCTCGACAACCACAGGGGGCAAGTCCTTAATCCCTGCTCTACTGAGGTGTTCCCTAAGATGGTCTTTCACAAATCCAGGCCCTGCTATGACTATGAGCCCAATCTGACCTTGCTCTAACTGAGAGCGGATTGCCAAGGTCACATCAATAAAGAAATCATTCATCGTTGAGTCGTATGTCTTTTGATCACCTCTCTTACGAGAGAGATTTGATCGTACTCGTACAGCCTCCTTTATCCCATAGTCTGCAGCAAGAAAAAGTTCTGCATCCCCATCCTCGATGGTCACAATGAGACAGACAGAGCGTAACTGGTCCTTTGTGGCCTCTTCAAGTCTATCTAAGACATATTTTGGCCAGTGGTCCTTTACTATTGTCAGTGTATCGCCAAGTTCGATATTGATAGTATGATACGACCCTATGCTCACGAGGTCACTTGGCCCTTCCAATATCTGCCCTTTGATTCTAACACGATTTGAAAATGTGTGGAATGCCACGTCCTCAACACGAAGCTTTAGCGTCATAGGCTTTCTAACGCTTTCCTGTTTTCTACTATCCTCATCCCCCACTCTGACCCGACGAACAGTCCTTGATATTACGATGTCTCCAGAACCAACTGTGTTGTACAAGTGCCAGAGGTCATCTAGAGTTTCTATCTTGAGTACAATTGTCCCTTCTTTGAGAATGCGTTTCAGAATCTTCAATACGTCACCACACGACCGGTTCCGCTGTTAGAAGAAATAGTCTCTGCTCGCTGCCTCTGGGACTCCATAGGAGTATGAATGCAGGTTTTCTAAATCTATACCTCTGCTCAACACTTCTGCTTTTTTAACGTGTTCAGGTTGTACCAATTGAGCTGAATCTTGAACAGCTAGGTCTCCTGCTATTCTTATGAGGCCCCCAAGTTCACGAAGGCGTAGTGTGAGTGCGTTTCTCTGTCCATCATAATGGATTGCCATCTTTTCAGCAACAGAAATTACTTCTTCAATGGAATTGACTGTAAGATGCGGTATTTTTCCATCCTCTTCAACTGTCTGTGAAATGAATCTGACAACATTGTTGATGTTCTCATTATTCTTCTTCATCCATGACATCAACATTATTTCATATCCATATCCACGGATTCTGGATCTCAAGGCTGGCAAAATGGCACCAATGTTCTCGGGATTACATGACGCAAAGAGAATGAACTCACACGGCACATTATCCACTCGTACAGCAGCTCCAGAACTTAGAGGGTTATGTCCTGATATTGGATAGATACGATCCTGCATGGCAGTTAACAAGTGACTCTGGTGTGGCCCGAGAGCTGAAACTTCGTCAATGTAGAGAATCCCTTCATGGGCTTCATGAATAGCTCCTGGAATCACGCGTAAATGAGCAGCCATACCTAGTGATTCTGCACTACCATAAGGATCGTGCTTGACATCGCCTAAGAGTTCAACATGACTAGCGCCACTGACTCTGATGAACCTGCACGAATCCTTTGCGACTAAAACTCTTTCAGCATCAGTGATTTGCTCTTGTTCGGTGTTTACACCCTCCTCTACTCTTCTCCGTGTCACAGAAATCTCATTGTTATTTGACTGTTCATACATTGTATGATATGAAACACCAGCAATTTCCTCTAGGCTAGTCACCGTCCGAAGAGCGGGCTCACTCCCAACATCTAGTATCCTGAAAAGAGCGTGATAGGAATCACTCCCCAACCAGTCACATCGTTTAGTCGCTCCACAATCTAAGCATGATGGGTCTGCAGGCGAAGATATCTCTCCGCACTTTGGGCATCTATATCCCATCTTAATGGAAATATCAATTGGGAGTCTATCTGGTGATAAATAGAAGGAAAAGCTAGATCTATCCTCAACACTCTGATTTTCTGGCCCGTTTTCATGTTTAGATATTACGACTATTGGCCTATCTGGTTGGGATTTATTCCTTCTGAGGCGTATCTCTTGCTTTGGTGGACTGAGAAGCGTGTAAGCTGCTTTTGCAAGCATTGACTTTCCTATTCCTGGGACTCCACACAGGAGAACATGTCGTCTCTGCTTTACGGCAGACTGTACAATAGAAACAGCATGTTCTTGACCTATAATCCTCTGAAATGGATTCTTAGGCGTCGTTACCTGTGCAGTTGTTTCCAGCCCATCTAAAATCGATGTCAAATTTCAGAGCCTCACAAATGCTCCATGAATGAATCTCAGTCTCAATGAGATAATTGTGAGTATTACTAGAGTAAAAATCTGCAAGGTCTGGACCCAAGCTTCGCCTTCTACAGCTTGATAGTATACAAGCTCACTATCAGCTGTTAGGTTGCGACTCGAATCTACCTGAGCCGTTCTCGTTTATTACACAGTTTCCATCTTTTGATTATTGACCTAAATCATCAAAAGTGACGATCAGTAGACCGTTGGGCTTGTTTTCAATGTCTGCAACTGCTGCTCCAATGAGGAGCGTTGTTTGCTTTTTAGCAGCAATGTCCACTAGACGTTGCGTTATTACCCCATCGAAAACCACTGCAGGAACTGTATCTTCTTCTTCAAGTTTCTTAGCTAACTCTGCCACGCCACACTCAACTATGACTTCCTTATTTGCGTTGAATAGGACTGCCTTGAAGGCTTCTTTGATACTTTTAATCTTGGATACATATGCTTCATCAACAGATACAGGCGCTCTCCGAGATATTGCAGGTCTACTAATGGGTTCGGGGGGTCTTTCACGTCTTGGAGGAATGTCTTCGACCTTTTTTGGTTCTCTACGCGCTTTTGCTCCTGCAGACCTAGATGAAATGGTCTTCTTAGTTTCGTGTTTCTTAGCTTTTATTGCCGTTTTTCTATCTTGAACGAGGGATAATGCTTGCTCCGCAGGTATCTGTGTCTGAAGCGCTTTCATCACTTCACGCTTGGTAAGTTCCTCAACTTCCTTTCCTTCGGGTGCTCGAGCAATATAATGAACATTAGCAACTTGCATAAGTTCTCTCAAAATGAGGTCTCCACCTCTATCCCCATCAAGAAAAGCTGTTACTTTCTTCCCCCTCTTCTTTGTGAGGTCGATTATTGTTTTTGGAACATGGGTTCCTTCTACTGCGACTGTATTCATTATTCCACATTTCATGAGGTTGATGACGTCCGCACGACCTTCAACGATAATGATTTCTGAGCTACCTGTTAAATCTGGACCTGCGGGTAATCCATCAGGACCATATTTAGACACGGAAATCTTGCGACCCTTGGTGACCGCAGTCGTAATTTCCTCAGTGCCTGGAGAAATGTCTTCCTCCCAGCCCTTTAAAATGCTAATCGCTCTGCTTACAACCTTTCGTCTTTTCGCGCCCCGAATGTCTTCAAGCTTCTCCAAAATCACTTTGGCCGTACATGGTCCAACTCTGTCTACTGTTTCTAAAGCAGCTGCAAGTATTGCAGTGGCGGTCTTATTGAGTGATACAGGGATTACAATCTCACCTGTACTGTTACCACCCTGTGTTCTAATAGCAATCTGAATTCTTCCTATTCGACCAGTTCGCTGAAGCTCTCGTAGGTCAAGATCTTCTCCGAGTAATCCTTCTGTCTGCCCGAAGACAGCTCCTACAACATCCGGTTTGTCGACCACGCCATCTATCTCAATTCTTGCTCTGATTACATATTTGGCTGTACTTTGGTCGAAATCTGTTCCTATTTTAATGCACGTCTCCTGTGCTGTACTACCACGTGCCCTCGCCAATCGACCAAGTTGGAATATGCCTGCGTCTTTCTACTTCCTAGGCCTATGCCTCATACCTATGCTTGGATTCAGTTTACCTCGACTTTCATTCTATTCCATGTCTGGAGTGTGATATGATAACCGTGATGTGATGATCCTGTGAATGATAATAGTCCTAAGACTTGCGCGAGCTCTCCCGTTCATCTCAACTTTGAACACTGTCGGGGGATACGTGGCGCTAATGATTATGTGATATGATGATTTGCAAAGTACGGCTGATTAACTGCAGCGGTACTGTACAAGCTGAGCTGCTTCCCCAGCGTATTTGAAGATGTCGTTACCACCATAAAACTTGAGTGATAATTGAATATTGATGCTTTAACATGTGACGATTTCGCGCCAAGTGGGAATGCTAATAACTCCTCGTACACTGAACTATATGTTCAAGAGGTCTTATTCTCTTGAACAATCGCCTGTCAAGAACCGAAAGGACGAGCCATAACGGACTCGCATGATGGGGATGATTGTCCTTTAGATGAACTGCGGGTCACCCTGGTCTCGTACATTGACAGGCTGGTCGGCATCATCATTCCCCGCCCGAGACAGCTCAGCGGAGCCAGATGCATTTCTGAAGCCGTGATGCTGGGAGTTAGTGTGTAGGGATACAGGTGCCGACACCTTTCTCCTAATCTGAAGTTTAAATACGCCATCACGCTGCTGATAGTGTAAGTGATTAACTGTGACTGCAACACCCCATCCCGATTTCTTGAAGGCTGGAAAAATCGCAGGACGGGTTCTCAGTCTTGTGGAGAACGAAGTCCGACCTGGAGTAAAAATCCTGAAGATATGTAGACTTGCTGAAGAGAAGATACTTGAGTTTGGCGCCACAGGTATTGCTTTCCCCTGTAATGTATCTATCAATAATCAGGCTGCACATTACACAAGTCCCCATGCTGATTCAAAGGTATTTCCTGATACGGGTCTTGTAAAAGTGGACATTGGAGCTCATGTTAATGGCTATATTTCTGATACCGCACTCACTATTGACTTAGATGGATCCCATGAAACATATATTGCTGCGGCGAAGAATGCCCTGGAATCTGCTATTGAAACAGTCCGTCCAGGCGTTCGTGTGGGAGAGGTGGGCGAAGCAATCGAACGCACGATAAAGAAACATGGACTCAAGCCAGTTCACCAGTTGTCGGGGCATCAGCTTAAACAATGGATACTTCATGCGGGGAAGAATGTACCAAATATTGGGCAAAAGATATCTCCCACAATGAATCCGGGTGAAACTTATGCAATTGAGCCATTTGCCACAAACGGGAATGGGACAATCAAGAGCGGGCAGACTGCGTATATCTTCTCGAATGATTTTAAGAATAGGAAAAAACTCGACCACTCCGCACTCAGAGTTCGTAATACATCTCGCCAGTTGTTCAAATCTCTACCATGGGCTTCTCGCTGGTTGTTTGGTAAAGTTGGAGAGATAGATGTAGATATTGCTCTCAAAACACTGCAACGAGCTGGTGCCATTCATGGATATCCGGTCCTGCTTGAGGGCAAGGATGGTATGGTTTCACAGTTCGAACATAGTATATTTGTTGGAGAAGAGAGTGCAATAGTATCGACACGAAGGAACGATGAAATTCTATAGCGGGCATGGAACCGCTTAAGAGTGGTTGTTGATTTCGTCTATGTACGGTGGTATCATGGTCACCAATCCTCATCCATCCGCAGTCCGTTCCGGAGAGATTGCTGCACGGGTTCTCAAAGAAATCAGTGAGATGATTGAACCAAAGGCGAGAATAATAAAAATCTGTACAACTGCGGAAAAGAAGATACGGGAATATGGTGGCACTCCTGCATTTCCGTGTAATGTTTCAGTCAACCATATCGTAGCACATTCTACATCCCCCAAAGGTGACCGTAGTGAGATACCAGAATTTGGGCTCGTCAAGTTAGATATTGGTGTGCATATAGATGGCTACATCACTGACACTGCACTGACTGTTGATATTGATGGAACACTTGAAGGATTCATTGCGGCTACAGAAGATGCCCTCGAAGAAGCCCTTGTTATGATGAAGCCAGGCGCATCTTTAGGAGATGTAGGAGCGAAGATTGAGACTGTCGTTAAAGCATATGGTCTTCGACCAATTTCTAACCTTACAGGCCATTCTATTAGGCGATATCAACTTCACGGAGGAAAACAAGTTCCAAATACTAAAGTTCGCGGAGCATCCAAGGTCGAAGTTGGAGAGTATTATGCTATTGAACCATTTGCGACTAGTGGGATTGGCACTGTAGTTGATAGTGAGTATGTCTACATTTTTGCTAATACTGGTTTGGATACACCAATTTCAGGCACAACAGAGAAGCTAAGAGTGTACCTTCGAGAAAAATATGGACCTCTGCCGTTTGCATCGAGATGGATCGGGTCCTCTGATAAGGAAGTAGATATTGTCGATGAGATTAGAGCACTCATCCGAGCAAAAGCCATTCGAGGGCTACCTCTTCAAATAGAGAAGAAAGGCCGGCCAGTTAGTCAGGCCGAACACACAATCTTCATCTCTGAAGAGGGTCCTGTGATTCTGACGAAGAAACCCTAGACATTGTATTTAACTTCTGGTTCTTCCCTTACAATGTAGACGCCCTCAATAGTCATTGAGCTCTGACACTTTGGACACGTTTCCTCAACAGGCATCAAGACATAATCGCCTTTCTTGAAATCACGTATCTCTTTGAAATCACAGCTACTACAGCGAATCTCTGTGACTGTTGGAGGTGGAGGTTTCTTCTCAGCTTGTTTCCCTCCAGTGATTAAGGCGAATCCAAGAGACATGATGATGAGACCCATGAATGACCAAAGGAACGACAGGGCATCAGTGGTACTCATTCCATAGAAGAGGACTACAAAACCCATTCCAGCTAAGGCGAGACCAAGTATTTTTGATACTATTCCCATTCATTTCACCTCATAGACCAATTCCAATCGTGTTCCCAATTCCAGCTAGAATAATACTATCTCCTGGTTTCGTTCTCTTTACGATTGACTCCTTTATTCGTTCCAGCACCTCAGGAATAGCATCAAGAATCTTCTTGTCCATGATACCCACAGCTGCTGCCTCATCTTCTTTTACCACAATGGCTTCTATGCCTATACCATGTTCTGTTGCGGTCTGTTCTATAGCATGTTTCTCTGGTCCTGGATCGCCAATTGCTGCGCCTGTACCTTCAGATACCCTACCTAGTTCTTCACCCTCGAACTTCAATGCGGCATCAATGGTGATGATTCGTGCAATCTTATTCTTGTTCTGTTCGACAAGTTTCTTCACACCAAAACCTGGTTTACCTACTGTTCCACCTGGTCCTGTTGCTCTGAGTGCGTAAACTGTTCGACCTTCAGACTCCACAACATAGTATCCTACTTCACGTGAAATCTCCTGAATGTAACTTTCTGGTGTGGCTCCGTAAGATCTTGCAAACTTGGTGACGACCAATGGGCCAATCCCATCACCAATGGGTTTACCCTCTGAGAAAGCTCCGAGAGCGTCGTAGTATGCCTTTGCAAGTCTGAGTAAGTCAGGCATCTGCATCTGAATCTGCATAATCATAATTTGGCTACCAGTCTTCTTTCCAAGAATATAGAAGTGCCTGACGACCCTGTAAATCAAACCAAGAACTTGCGTGACTTCAAGTGTGTTCTCCAGATTCTGATTTATACTGACGTTTGATTCTGGGGCTAGGTCTGCAACAAACTCTTGGAATCGGTCCCTTCGTTCATCAAGCAAGTGATCAAGTCTTTTGAGTATACCTGCAGGGTCCAAGTCCACAGGCATTATTGTGAAGTAGTCCATCCACCTGTCCAAATCTTTAGCGATATCTTCCTCTGACTTTCCATAGTCTTTGAATGTATCAATAGCAGTCTGTCGCGACTCCACAAACATTCGTTTCATCTCGCTCAAGCCCATCTCTATCTGTTTCAGCCACTGCCACATTTGGAATTTGGCTCCATAAAGACTGAATAGCATGATGAAGGCGAAGAATGCTATATTGATAATCCAACTGTATTCGTTTGTTCCACCTAGCTGCATGTGAATCAAATCCGTCTTCTTGTGTTAGTCTTTTAATGGCTTCTATCTAGTCATTTTAGAAGATGTCATGAGAAGGAAAATGTGGCAGCTCGTGGGCTTGTCGCACGCTCGCGCAATGCACATTTCCACACGACGTTCTGAGGCTTGACTTCTGAGTTCGGCCGAGTTCAGGTAGACCCTCAGGACTATGGCCGCCATCAAGTCGTTGTGTTTCTATGTTTGGTTTTAAGCATTACTCTCTGACATCTTTCTTCGTTTAGATTCTTCGTTGAGATATGATATATAATACTGGTATGATGATGAGAACAGAAATCGCCACAATTACAAATGGAACTATGAGTGAATCGGTTGTAGTAGAGTTGGTTGTGGTTGTAGAAGTTATCATAGATGTGGTGGTTATAGAAGTCGAAGTCTGTCTGCATATTGACAGCTGATGTACACTTGAAACATTCCAATTATTTAGACTATCATTCGCATAGAACTTGATATCCCAGATGACAACAAAGGATGGTTCAGTCATTGTATAATTATGAGGCCAAGCAACGTAATCATCAGGATTACTAGTGCTGTCATCCAGACTCATAGTTACATTTGTCCATTCACTAATCGAATTATTCTTGTAGCTTCCAATGACTTTACTGACTCCATCTGGATCACTTACTCCCACTCGTAGTTCGAGTATCAAATTCACAGGTTCAGTACCGGGAATCAGGTCTGCAAAACCAGGCATTAGAGTCATGTCAAATTCGGTGCCAGTAGACTGAGTTAGCTGGTACATCAAAACTGAAGATGGCTGATAGGTTCCAGAAGGTTCTCCCGTGATTGATACTAGTGACAAAATTACCATAGTGACCAGAAATACCAGATTATAATACACCTTTCTTTTCATTTTCATATTTCATCTTCTACATTTTACTCTCTGACAGCTCTCTTCTCTTGGATCTAGCCTGAGAAAGGAATGCACTTACATCATCATCCCAAGTTCCATCCTCTCTAAGAAGACGTTGATAGAGATTCGAGGTATATCTTTGAAATGTTATGGGTCTCATACAACGAATATTTACTTCCCTCTCAGGGCCTAGCTGTGTCAATTGAGATACAATTAGGTAAATTGATTCTTCTGGAAATCTAGAGAGAATAACTGCATTATCGCTTTTTTCGTTCAATCTTGCATGTGATGATGGCGTATGTTTGAGAAATGCTGAAACAAGAGAAGTTACAACATCACTATTTCCTTGAATAATTGTTGCTAGCGAAATTAAGTTTGGATCAGACAAATCGTATGACAGTTGTAATATTTTTCGATTCACAAGATTTGTAATGATTGCACTAGCCGAATTTTTGTTTATTTTAAAATTACTTAGGAATTCAGGAATTTCAAAATAAAAAGATTCAATTCCTTCAGCTATAAAGTCTGCTACCCTGGTTTCTTCTTTTGAAATCAAATATGAATCAGGAATATCTTCTTTACGAAATTCATTAATTAGTTTCTTAATTGAACTTCTTTCATCCAAGGAATCAGTAATTCTGCCTATAGGGACCATCCATTTCTTCGATTGATTATCAAATAAATCAAAGTTTGAAGTCCTTTTTGACCACCCTACAGATAACATATTGGGGATAGCTCTTTTTACACGTTCGGCTGCTGATGGAGGCATTATCATTACCTGCAGGTGAGGAGAGTTATCACTAATTGCCCCTAAACGTGAAATGAATTTCATATGCCGATGCGGCCATCGATAGGCTGCACCCAGATAGACGAGCTCGATTAAGCCTAGTATTGAAGAATCAATCTGCCCTCGTATCCTTAGTCCATACGAAAGTTCAGCAAACCTTTTCTTCCAGGATGATCTTGATCTTCTAGCAGCACTTTTTGTGGTTGGCAAACCAAGTACAACATGACCTGATTTATTCAGGCTTATTACTGAATCCACTGCAATGTCTAGCCAGCTTGGACGAAGCTCCATGCATTTCTGGTTAAAAAGGAGCCATGGTGTATTCATAATTGCATCAGAAATGGCTCTTTTTGGAGATTCAAGCTGGCCTCTTGCCGCCAATATCATCAGTTTTGCATAAGGTGGCCAATTTATCCTGTCTATTAGATACATTAGATGTCCATTCAAGAGATTCTCCATTATTGGTATTGAAGAAAATTTGAATGAATAAATAAGAGGATCTTCCATTGGAATCTTGCTTTTCACGACGTATGCAAGGAATGCCATAAGTTCTTCTCTAACTTCATTTGGGAAAGAAGCGGGAACAAGCTGAGATATTGTATCTCTCATACTATTCCCTAACCGGAGATTCGGGATAGAAACCTCTCCAATAATCTTAGATAGCTCTTTCCATGATGGGGCTGGTTCATCCAAAACGCCCAGAATTTCATGTCTGGGTTTTTCTTTTGCAATCACTGATTTTGCATAAATGCACTCTAAAATCTTAATGTCATCAACTAAAGAAAGCGCTTCTGCCTCGTACCGTTGAATGAATTGAGTTTCATAGATTCTCTTAGCAGAAGAATTAGTTACCGAGAGTAGAAACCTATTACTATCCTGTA
The DNA here is from genome assembly GCA_029858305.1 of Candidatus Thorarchaeota archaeon. Classification (GTDB taxonomy): domain Archaea; phylum Asgardarchaeota; class Thorarchaeia; order Thorarchaeales; family Thorarchaeaceae; genus SMTZ1-45. The sequence continues at coordinate 220,597 of JAOUFI010000001.1, read as the reverse complement.
TTCTATTAATAAAATATAGAGCTGTTCCTTTTCCTGCTTGGAAGCGCCCATAGAATCCTGATGTTGATGGTGGAAAAATGTCTTCGATAAATTGTCCTCCATGACTGACATACGGGCGTTCAATAATCAAATCCGGTGCCAACCGAATTTTGTATTTTTCCTCAATTGAAATTGTTGAGCTTTTGCCATCACCATCAAAAACAATCATATTTTGCAATTCAAAAAGAACTCTAGCAGAATCTTTTCCACGAATGATTCTCCCCGATTCTAACTTTACCACTAAATCCTCTCGATTAAACGAAAGAATACCTATTTCGGATTCTTCAGGTGTTAACCAAACCGTCACTGGAAGGGCGTTAGAATTTGTCATAAAGAGAATCCTCTATCGAATTCCTGATTTAATTCTCTGAAATCCATTTTAGAGTTATCCTCTTTCCGTCTTACAGATCAGAAAAGTAGGTAAACCTTAATCTTGATAATTAAAGAGAAAAAATGAGAAATAGTGCAGCATCGTCCCATTCTTGGGACGATGATTTCATTACTAACACCGAAGGACTGGAATCAAAACATCCATGGTTCTGGTAAGCTAGGTTCACAGGGTTTCATTTGTACATCACTCATACGGAAATCCCTAACCAATTCGCTTATGCAAATACACGGATAATTGCAAAGAATTAACCGAAAAATTACAAAAAGTTGGTAAATTAGCAGAATATTGTTAGCTGTTTTATGTTTACTTTATTTAGCAACACCAATACGTATGTGCTTCAAATCCGTGTATTAAGGAATCAATAATATTATGATAATCTTAGATGCAAAAACTGACGAAAACTTCTTAACTTGCACATCAGTGGTGCCTTTCGACCTCGGGGACGTGGCCTAGACCGGTAAGGCGACGGGCTCCAGATCTGGGTGCAATTCGCACCGGAAATGAGCGGGGTCAATAAACGACCGTCGTCTTGGCGTAACTCGTCGATCGTGGGTTCAAATCCCACCGTCCCCACCATTTTTCCAAAAAGCACATATTTTCAAGAATATTGACAGACTCTGTAATTTGAGGGAGTAGAACATGGGACAAAAATATCCAGTATCCCGGAAAGAGAAAATTGTAGAAGAGATACATGGTATCAAGATTGAAGATCCGTATCGTTGGCTTGAAGATGCGTCTTCAAGTGAGGTGCTAGAGTGGGTGGAAGAACAGAACAAGTTTTCCACCAAAATCCTTGATGGATATTCTGGTGGAGCGATTATCAAGAAACGAATGCATGACCTGTTTCTATACGATTACATTCAAGACGCCACCTTAAAGGTTGTAACAACGAAGAATGGCCCCAGATTCTTCTATTTCTTCAGGGAAGCCGGAAAAAACCAACCGTCCCTTTGCTATCAAGATGGGGAGAAAGGAAAGAAGACAGTACTCTTTGATCCCCTTAAAGAGTCCAAAGATGCGCTCATCTCGATTGATTGGTTTAGTGCAAGCAGCGATGGAAGCTTAGTGGCATACGGAACATCAGAAGGGGGCACAGAGATGAGCGTTCTACATGTGATAGATGTTGAGAAGAAAAAAAATCTCACTGAGAAGATACCGCAAACTAAATGGTGTGAAATCGCCTGGGTAAAAAACATAGGTTTCTACTACAGTAGATACCCATTACCTGGAACTGTTTCACCAGAGGATGAGAACTACTATCACCACGTCTATTATCACAAGCTTGGCGATGATTACAAGAATGACGTGAAGGTGTTTGGCTCAGGGAGATTAAAGACTGAACATCCACTTCTCTCAATCAACGAGGATTGCACACTATTGACAATCTGTAGTTATCGATTCATCAGTTCAGATATCCATATTGCTCACGTGAATCCAGATGACCCCAGCTCATTGACATTCGTTCCAGTAATCACGAGTGATTCGGTTTCAAGTATATCTGAGGTGAATGGTAATCATCTATATGTACTAACGCAACACGGTGCTCCAAACGGTCAGATTCTAAGATACGATTTATCGAGATTCTCTGAAGATAGAAAGATACCTGAAAGTAAAACAGTAGTAAAAGAAACCGAAGGCGTTATTTTTACTGCTGACCACGGTAGGTTCGTTATTCATAATAACCAACTTGCTGTAATAGAGGAAAAGAACGCCTCTAGTTCTTTGAAAGTTCATGATTTAGAGTCTGGCAAACTTATAGACAATGTCAGTTTCAACTCCCATGTAACACTCTATCAACTTTCTACCTCTCCTGAAGCAGACAGATTCTACTATAACCTTGGTAGCTACTTCTATCCAGCTTCGTACTACTCTTACAAATCTGGTGAGTCTAGCCTTTTCTACAAGCCAAATCTTGATTTAGATCCTACACTTTTCCAATCAAAACAGGTATGGTACAAGTCTAAGGATGGCACGAAAGTTTCAATGTTTATCCTATCGAACAAAAGTACTAAGATTTCAGTGAAGACTCCAGTCACACTGACTGGATATGGTGGATTTGGTTTATCAAACACTCCAGTATTCTCTCAAAACTATGTTACTTGGATTGAACAAGGGGGTATAGTAGCAATCGCACATCTCAGGGGTGGTGGGGAGTACGGACAAAAGTGGCACCGGGCAGGAAACCGTGAGAACAAACAAAACGTCTTTGATGACTTCATTGGAGCCGCCGAATGGCTCATCGAAAATAGAATTGGCAGTCGTGACACTATCGCAATCTATGGTGGAAGCAACGGAGGTCTTTTGGTAGGAGCTGCGTTGGTTCAAAGACCTGAACTCTTTGGAGCTGTATCATGTCATGTACCTTTGCTCGATATGATTAGATATACCCGTTTTCAGGTGGCAAAGACTTGGTCTCCAGAGTACGGGGACCCAGAAGTCAAAGAGGAGTTTGAATGGATATATCCCTATAGTCCCTATCATCATGTCAGAGATGTAAAATATCCTCCGACTCTGCTGTACACAGCCTTGGGCGATAGCAGAGTTGATCCAATGCATGCATTCAAGATGACTGCAAAGCTTCAGAGTACAACGGATGAGATGCTAGATGATGGACCTCTAATTCTTTATACCGAGAGCCAAGCGGGTCATGGAGTTGGATCTCCAATCGAGAAAACCATTGATTTGTGGGCCAAGTCATTCATCTTTCGAGCGCATCACACAGGTTTGAAGATAAAATGATGTTTGAGCATTGTGTGAAACTGCTTGGTCCATAATTCATAGCAAATATTCTCTAAAACTCCTTTTACCGTCAGGTTTAATCGAAAAATCTGATTTTCGATTTAGTTTCATTTCAATGCGCCAACATCCGCGATGATAATAAGTCCGCAATACGTCTAGTACGTTATGCCAAAACTCCATGGAATTGCAGGAGTAGATGAAGCTGGACGCGGCCCTTTAATTGGCCCTATGATAATCTGTGGCGTTCTTGTCACCCCTTCTACACTGGAGGAGCTGGAGCACATCGGGATACGAGACTCCAAGTTGCTTACACCGCAACGCCGCGAAAAGTTAGGAACAAAGATTGAATCAATCGCCGATAGGATTGTCACTAGATCTATAGCGGCTTCTGAAATCGATAAACTACGGAAACGAATGACCATGAATGAGATTGAAGTCATGGAGTTTGTAGAAGTTGTGACATCACTGAATCCTCAAAAAATCTACTTAGATGCGGCGGACGTAAAAGCTAGCCGTTTCGGAGAGAGGATTGGTGAGTTGAGTGGACTCACATCGAAAGGTGCAAACATAATTTCCGAACATAAGGCTGACTCGAAATATCCCATTGTATCAGCTGCATCTATCATCGCTAAAGTTCAGCGTGATCAAGCAATTAATCGATTGCATCGTAGATTTGGAGATTTTGGCTCAGGCTACCCCTCTGACCCAAAGACAATCGAATTTGTGAAGAGATTAATCGAAAGTAAGCAGAAGCTGCCCTCTATTATTCGTCACAGTTGGGATACTGTGAGAAAAATCAGAAACGAAGCAGAGCAGACAAGACTCGACTAATCCCGAGCATTCTACTCACTTGATCGTTCCGCTATAATCTTCTTGAGTTCCTGCGGCTTTTCAATGGAATCGAGTTCAAGCTGGCGGATGACTGGGAGGTCTGATACTTTTTCTTCGATTTGACCTTCTTCTACAAAGATGACCGCATCGGATTCTGAAACTTTTGATACACTCTTGAGTATCTCCATGCGTTTTTTCAGACTCCAGCTCTTTATTGACCCAACACCAGATATCAGAGGTGGGCCAGTTTCCTTAGCTGCAACATGGAACGGTGCTCGATTGGTCCAGAGCACTTTCATCCCAAGTCGTGCAAAGAACTCATTCACACGCTGTTCCAGAAAATCTAATGGTGCCCCCTGCTGCATAATCATCTTTTCTTCCTTTTCTCGGAGGAGATCAATCGGAATCATTAGGTCTGTTTCGAGCACCTCTTCTAGACGTTCCGCAGTTTCAATACTGATATCCATCTCATCCTTTTCATATGCAAGAACAGCTCTTGCAGAAACCTGAACGCAATCAGCAAGATCTCCTGTGGTCATTCTGCGCTCTAATCTTGCCTTTCTGAGTTTGACGCCATCGATAGCCACAAGTCTACCACCCCTCTGTGCAAACTCCCTGGGCATCCGTTCCTCGGCTATCATACCTTGGAAACTTAGTGGTGCAATAGTTGATACACCGTGTCTCTTGTAAACAACGCCCTCGTCAAGTTCTCCCTTTCTCGTCTTATAGCCAACTATCAGCGGAGTAGCACTGAAGAAGTTTGCAACCAGTTGTAATGCTTCTGCATCTTCCTTCGTTAAGGCATCGATGTTCGATAATACTTTAACTAGTAGAAGACGGTCCTCTTTTCGAGCTACCATATCAAAACAGCTTGGTCTCACATCACATTGGGTTGAAAGACTAAACCCAGCCTCATCTAACTGCTTAATGATCTCCTGAGTTAGTTCGGTTCTGGCTTTGGTCAATTTCTTCAACCAATATCTCTTCGATGATAAACCCTTTTCAGATTATCTAATAGTGAAAACAATCTATTTTCAATCATATGTCACATCGTTTTTTGATTTTTCTCGTGTTGCATGTACTATTCCAATACAGGATGTTGAAGGCATCTTCTTTCTAAGAAATTGCACTTGTGGTCTTGCTAGCTGCTCGATGGGTTTCCACGAGGCAAATTTCTCCCATTCTAGGTCAACATATCCTAGAATTTTATGAATCATGAAGAGTTCTGTCTTGTTTCCAGCAACTGTATAAATGCCGAGACCGTGATCGAGCCGCCTCAGAATTACGATTGGTAGTCGTATGCTATCATGGAATCGATCTGGTACTTGTTCTAGAAGCCACTCAATCTCCTCTACCCTAAAAATTGATTTCTCTCCTGACCGTGTGATAAAAAATGGTTTGCCCGACTTGCTCAGTTCCTGCAGAGTAATTCTTGTTTCAGGTAGATGTTCGTTTAATGTGTCAATTTCATGTTCAATCAGTTTATCTATCGATGGACTCAAATCATATCCTCCGTGACACGACAAACAATGAATCGATGATCTTTCTCTAGTGGTTCTAGATCGATGTTGTCAACAATCTCTACTCCTCTGTTCACAAGCTCTGAAATCTCTTTATTGTAGACCTTATCAAGACTCGTTGTAGAATCAATGCTTCTTGCCTTAATGGCAATCATTCCCCAAGCTCCAAAAGAGCAGAATGTCTTCAAGTTCTCAATGAGAATATCAGCTTGATTAGGTTGCGCCACATCTTGATAGATTACTTCTATTGTCCCGGATACGAGCGGAGCATAACGTGTGGGATGTCTTGCGTCCTCAATGATGGGAATCACATTGCTCCTAGCTGCTGCAAGTTGGACTAAGTCTCTTGCACTTCTATGTGCAAACTCTACAGCGTAAATCACACCATCCTGTCCTACGATGTCTGAACAATGGCTCACTGTTGTACCTGAAGCGGCTCCAAGATAAAGAACCTTAGAACCTGGTTGAATAGGCATCTCTGTTAGACCCTTTCTAATTGCTGCTGCAAGTTTTGATCTTCGAGGCGACCAAATCCGATACTCTTCTAGCCCGACCTTGACCAACTTCTCACCATAGACGCTAATTCCAGGAATCAGTGACTTCGTGGATAAAGAACTGTGTTCTCCATCTATCGATGTATACACTCCAGCAAATTTGTGTGGATTTACAGTTGCCATTATCTTCGTCCTCCTTGTTCCCTTTTGTTTCTTCGATCTCGTTTCTTTCCCTTGTCACGCCCCCTCTGCGGTTGTTTTCGCTTTTCTTCTGGCTTTGGTGGTTTTACTTGTTTGACTGGTGCCTCTGGATTCTGTTTTCGAATTTCCTCCACTCTGAAAAGGAAGGCCTCTCTAAGACTATCTCCGACATCTCTTTCTGCATACGCATCAATACGAGAAGCAATCGATAATTTTCCTGCTAATGCCCTTGCTATTTTCCCTCTCTGCCAATACGGCGCGCTATTGATTTCAGTCACACGGTATATGATTCCATGTTTTGGTGGATCCGCTCCTGTCTTCAAACTCCTGAAAAGTGCTTTCTCAGCACCATAAACTTGGATAGTGCTTGAAGGTTTTCTAGCTAACTCCTTGAGCGATCCGGCAAGACTAATTAGTCGCGCACCAATGAGTGGACCTACCAGTGCGGTCATGTTTGGTGATATCTTTCCCATGACCGTGGTGACATAGGCCTCAAGTTCTTTTCGAGTATTATAAAGCCCATCTATAGTCTGTGCAAGGTTTTGAATTATTGTAAGATCATCTTCTTTCATATCCGGTCCAATATCGCCGATTACTGCTTTCAATATCTGTTCAATGGTGGATTCTGGAAGTCCAATCTTCTCTAGGCATGCTTTGGTCATCTTATCCTTTCCACAACAGAATTTGAGTATCTGCGCAAACTGATCTTGGTCTTGAATGAGTTCGCTCAGTGTAGGATGATGAAAAGAATACCATTCCCGAGCTCGCATCACGAGGATGTTTATTGCCTTGTCCACCTCATCTATGGCATCAATTGCATTCTTTACAAGCAGGTCCTTCTCTGCACTTGCAGCACTTAGTTTCGCCTTTGATAGCCGAATAGCCACATTATATCTGAAGGATGAGATTTCTTCTTGAGACTTGACAATGCCTAGCTGACTGAGGTATTCTCCTAAATTCTCTCTGAACCATTTTGTCGTGCCATCGTCAGATACACTCACGATAATACCTTCAACCTGCGATAAAGAACGTGCAAGCATCTGATCCTCAACAAAGACTTCATTTGTACCTAGCTTGATGATTTCTGATGCCATCGACTCAATTGCATCCGTCTTTTCACCCTTACTGATTGCCAGTAGGTTTGAAACAGCAAGTTGTTCATCAGGATAGATAACATGTCTGGCAATTACTTCATTCTGTTCATTAAGCACAAATGCACCAAAGGCTGAGAGTGTGAGATATACTGGCATGATTAATCCATCCTTAACAGGTTTGTTGCTTGAATGATTATTTACCGGATAAGCTTTGCCAACTAGCTTATTACCGAACGATATCCTCAACATCTGTGGTGAAACGTTGAAAATTCACGGCTATTGGCTTGCTTCAGGCATATTAGGCGTTGCTGCATCAACAATGATTAGAGCAGTGCATGCTGGGGCAGACGCAGTCGTCACTAAATCTCTTGGTTCTAGCCCCAGAAAAGGTCATGCTGGTCCTGTACTTACAGCGAGTCATGGTGGTCTGTTAAATGCAATAGGACTGACGAATCCAGGTATAGATGCTTTTGAAGATGAGATGAAACTGCTGAATAAAGCAAAGATTCCAGTGATTATGAGCGTCTTTGGCAATACACCGAAAGAGATTGCACATATTGTGGAAAAGGCAGTGAAGATGAAACCGTCCGCTATCGAACTCAATCTTTCCTGTCCTCATGCGGAAATTAGCCAAATCTCCCACAGCCCTGACCTTACATACAAGTATGTGAAATCTGCAAAAGAAATAGCTGATGTTCCTGTCTTTGCAAAGTTGACTCCTAATGCATCTGACTATGTTTCAGTTGGTAAAGCCGCGCAGGAAGCAGGGGCAGATGCCATCGTAGCTATAAACACAGTTAGGGGAATGAGGATTGATATCCATCAGCAGCAGCCCATTCTCGGAAATATGGTTGGGGGGCTCTCTGGTCCCTCAATATTCCCAATAGCTGTCAGGTGTGTCTATGATTTGTATAAAACTCTCTCAATTCCTATAATCGGGGTTGGTGGTGTGTCTTCATGGGAAGATGCTGTCGAAATGCATCTTGCTGGCGCGCGTGCGATTCAGATTGGCACCGCTGTAATGAATGATATAGATGTCTTCTCCAAGATCAAGAATGGTGTGAGCCGATACATAGAGGAGTCGGGTCTGAATAGTGTGGATGACATTATTGGAGCGGGAGTGAAATCTTAACATGAGAACTGATGAGCTATTGGGGCGGTTTGCTTCAGTCAGGATATCAGAAGTCATCTCCGAATCCAAAAAATGCCGGACACTCTATTTTGATATGATGCACCCTTTGAGTTTCAGTGCAGGTCAATTCCTAATGGTATGGGTTCCCGGAATCGATGAAGTTCCGATGAGTATTTCAAACTGGGCACCTTCGAGGGTCGGTATTACGGTCTTGAACATAGGTGAAGCCACACAGGCATTAATCTCTAAAGCTCCTGGTGACTGGATAGGTGTAAGAGGGCCTTTTGGGAAACCCTTCGACATAAAGTGCAATAATGCCCTCGTCGTTGGTGGGGGAGTCGGAATGGCACCATTACGTCCTCTTGTCTATAGACTTCTTGAAGCGGGTGCAGGCATCACTCTACTCATTGCTGCAAAGACGAAGGATGATCTGATATTTTATAGAGAATTCTATGAATTGAATAGCAAGGCTCTCACACTAATAACAACCACCGATGACGGGAGTTCAGGATATCGAGGCTTAGCAACCGAAGGTGTGACTGAACTTGTGGATGTTACGCAGTTCGATACGCTCTATACATGTGGTCCAGAAATGATGATGGCTGGATTACAAAAGATAGCTATGAAAGCCGGTATTGGATTTCAGGCTTCCCTAGAGCGATTCATGAAGTGTGGGTGTGGTCTTTGCGGTACATGCGCGATGGATCCCACCGGAGATCTCGTCTGTTTAGACGGACCAGTATTTACAGGAAAACAACTAGAGAAACTCTCAGATTTTGGGAAATACTATCGAGATCAGGTAGGCTCGAAGAAGAAGTTTTGAATCTCCATCTAGGAGTTCATTAGATTCAGGATTTACTTACGGACTCCAATCGTCTGTCCTTGAATAAATCGCCTTTTGTAATTCCTCTTATTACGCAATCGAGGAATTGGTGTATGCCTCTCGCGACCCTTTACTTTTGGTGTAGACTCGCGGACTTTTCCGGCTTTTGTTAATGAACCATGTGAACCAGGCATCGATATTTCACCTTGTCAGTACTGTGGTTTCGAATTGTCATCATAAAAAGGTATCCAATTGACCTAGCAAGGAATGACTGATACACTTTCAATCAAAAATGTATGACGACCTTAATAGCCTTGGTCGATACCGCATTTCATGACCCTCCCACAGCTTCGGCTTCTATCGAGTCCATCTCAGGTCGAAGACTACACCCCAATGTATGTAGATGTCGATAGTGCCCGGCTGTGGGATTTGGTCAACGATGATTGTGTACACATTCTCCTTCGCAGACCTGCTCTATTGGAACTTGCTCGAAGAAAAGATCCAAATCTCATGGACTATTGTGAGCAACTTCTTAACTCTCACGACTATGAGAATTGGCTCACCGGTCTAGTCACGCTGTCTGCCATTGGCAGTCATGATGCAGTTGATAGGCTAATACTGGCCTATGCTCACGCTCTGAATGAAGAAAGGAAGATTGTGTTATCTATAGTTGCAAAGATACTCACTGCTGAGCATGTAAAACCGTTCAGCATAATGGTACGAGAAGTGGCTATTCCTGGAGAGATTGATATCACTGGTTGGACAAGAGTAGCTATATCCACACTAGAGGACGCCTGTAGAAGGTTTGGCCTTGAAACAGTCCTTGTCGGCAAGCTGCCCGATTCAACTGAAAATACAGCTAGTCAGGATATCAGTAATGATAATTTGATTTCATTTGCACCTCCAGAGAAATAGATTGCTCACTGTTTTAGAATTCAAGGTCAAACCGCATTCTATTAATTCGAAATTGGTTAGCTCGTTATTGTCATGACCACTCCTTACGATGAATACACAGTTCGCAGAGAGATAGTAGAGGCTCTGCTCAACTCTAGTGAGCCTCTTAGTCGTAGAACGGTCAACAAAATCAAGAATAAAGTATGTGCGAAGTACCATTGCGAAACAACCCCTTCTAATGCCGACATCTTAGAAGTCACTATTCCAGAAGAAAATGATATTCTTCGTCAGTTTCTCCAGAAACGTCCTGTACGTACTGTTTCAGGAGTTGCAGTCGTAGCTGCGATGACCCGACCTCATGAATGTCCTCATGGGAAGTGCGCCTATTGCCCAGGGGGCCCTGATCTTGGTGTTCCACAGAGCTATACTGGATATGAGCCGGCGACAATGAGAGGCATTCAGAACGAGTTTGATCCCTATAGGCAAGTAGAGAGTCGTCTACACCAACTCAAGACAATTGGTCATAGCATAAACAAGGTTGAGCTGATAGTGATGGGTGGAGATTGGTGTTCCAAGCCTGACGACTATCAGAAATTCTTTGTTAAAGGCTGTCTTGATGCGATGAATGGTATGACCAGTTCTACTCTCCAAGAATCAATCAAACTGAACGAAACCGCGGAGGTTCGCAATGTTGGCTTGACCTTTGAAACACGCCCTGATTGGGTGACCCGAGAGAGCATCGATAAAATACTTGAAATGGGTGCAACTAGAGTGGAACTTGGTGTCCAGACGCTCTCTGATGATATACTTGAACACGTTCAGAGAGGTCATAGTGTAGATGCAACAGTCAATGCTACGAAGCTTCTACGTGATAGTGGCCTCAAAGTGTGCTACCATATGATGCCGGGTCTTCCAGGAGCTACACCTGATGATGACATACAGGTCTTCAACCAGCTCTTCTCAGATTCCAGATTTCGCCCAGATATGCTCAAGATATATCCTACCATCGTTGTGAAAAACACAAAGTTGTATGAGTGGTGGCAGGCTGGGGAGTACACTCCTTACACAAACGAACAGGTTGTTTCCGTAGTATCTACTGCGGTCAGTAACATGCCCGAGTATGTACGAATTCAGAGAATGCAGAGAGATATTCCTATTCACCAGATAGAAGCTGGTCTGAATCAAGGAAACCTTAGAGAGTTAGTACATCAGAGAATGAAAAAAGAGGGATTGAGAAATCCCACTATTCGATTTAGAGAGATTGGTCATTTTCAGATGAGATCTGATGAACAAGTCAATCCCAAGGATATCCAACTTGTTCGACGTGACTATGAGGCATCTGATGGAACGGAGATATTTCTCTCATTCGAAGAACCTGACTTGGATGTACTCTTTGGATTCATCCGACTTCGATATCCAAGCATCGATGCATACAGACCGGAAATAATCGACATCTCTTCCCTCATCATTCGTGAACTACATGTGTACGGTCCTGTTGTTGATATCGGTCAGAGAGATGAGGATGCTTGGCAGCATCTTGGGCTCGGTGAAAAGTTGATTGGCAACGCAGAGAAAATTGGCCGTGCAGAGTTTGATGTCAAACAGATTCTAGTCAATAGTGGAATTGGTGTCAAAGAATACTACCGTGAACTTGGTTTCACTGATAAAGGACCATATCTTGCCAAATCTCTCTAAATGACTGCTTTCCGAAAAAGTGGTTACTGAATCTGAAGCATATATTCAAATTTTAACAAGTGCTATAGCCTTTCATATGAGCTAAACACTGAACCAACTAGCGGAGATGTGAGCTTCATGGAAAAATGGAAGGTTGATCCTCTGGCATTGTCTATTTGGATTCTCTGCAGTTTATTTCTACTTCTTGTACAGTTTGGCTATATTTCTCCATACGGAATCATCGTTATTTCCTACACTCAGTATACGTGGGTGTTTTGGCTCTCTATTATTACATTTACTATATCTACAGCCTATCTTGTTTCAAAGATACCAAGGTATGCCCGATGGTCAATAGGCTATAGTGGTGAAATTGTTCGTACTGTGAAAAGTGCAGATTCGAGCAAGGACTATTTCATTCGTGGGAATGAGACTACTCCTCTAAAAGAAGTCCTGCATAAGACATGGCCATTCAAAGACAAAGATCAAGATTCTAAGTGGTATGTAGTTGACGAACTAGGCAATGATGTAACAAGCACACCCCTTGGTTCGATAGAAGGAACTGTGAGTATAGTCTTCCTCAAAGAGAACTAGAAATCATGTCCCTTAGAAGTGAATTTCCAAAGCTAGTTCTGCGATTTAGTTAGTTCTGTATGATGCAACATTGGGAGGCTCAAGGAACTTCCACATCCCGCTGGCACCCGTTGAAAGTGCACCCAACTCAAGGTGAAGCATGGCAATACCACAATCAAGCCTTCTTGAAACACCAAATTCTCGTCTTTTGCTTATAACCGAAACAACAATTGAGTCCTCCTTGATTGCGAATCTCCATGGTTGTCTATTGGCTGCTGAAGGTGCTAACCTAGCAGCCTCAAGGGCAGTTCTACTCCAACTACTCTCCTCTAGGTCTCCATTCACGATAAGCTTATTCAAATCCTTTCGTTTATGATTCTTGCTGGATAAACCCACTCGGTCAGAATCAGCCTTCGAGTAGCCAATAGGTGTGATAGCTAGAACTCGCTCATTGTCTTGCATATCGATTTGTTTCAATACAGCATCACGGTTAATGAAACCTCCAACCCAGCATGTATTAAGCCCCAGAGCCGTCGCCTCGAGGATGACTCCTTCGCCTATGTATCCTGCTACCTCTTGTACATTAGGTGTTGTCATATCGCCAATGAATGCCATGTAATATGGCGCATCTGATACTTTGAAATATGAACCAACGATTCCCTTGAACACATCATCGCCAGGTTCTCTCACAAGCACGGCTCTTGCACCAGCGAAAGGATGAAAACTACTGCATGCAGTATCAAGCCTATTCACCACATTTTCATCTGGTTTTTCTCCAGAGTATTTTCTCTGTGAATGCCGAAGGGAAATTGCATTGAACCAAGAGTTCACTGGTATGTCCATCTGATATACACCGACTCATAGATTGTTGAATAAGATTGGGATTATTGTCTACTATTGCGGCAAAATTATGTGGCGCCGAGGGTTAGATTTGAGGGAGTAGGACTTCACCCTTCATAAACATCACATATTAAATATCGGAGTATGATTTCTGTCTGACTGCAAACGGAAGGTGTCAAACCATGGATCGATCAACAATCTCAAGTAAGGTTGCCATTTTCTTCTGGGTATTCACAGTCATAATTCACATCGCTATCTACTTGTCATATTTCATCATGGGCTCGTTGTTTCTCGATGATCTCGCATACAGCGAGCTAACATGGGAAGAGTTAGTCAGTATGTATCCTCAATTAGCATACTTGATTTCAGAGCACCTCCGGACGATGGGGCTTGCTGTCCTGATTGTAGAGATATTCATTCTATACATGGTCTACTTGATCTTCTGGAGGAGTTCAAAACAAGGGTGGGTGCTCGCCACGATCAGTTCAGTCGTTATCTGCGTTACAGAACTTGTTCAGACTTTTCCTGTACTCGGTTTCAACATCCCATACATGGCATATATCATGATGATTGCTATGATTGTGCTCGCGTCAGCAATTTCAGGAATGAAGCTCTTCGGCAAGGGGACAGCCTAGCTCATGGACATTTGTCCAACTCTCTCTGTGAATTATCACCACATGTAGAATTTACAGTGCGACGGAACATCAATCAGCAAAATGGAGATGGCGCCGAGGACGAGATATGCTCGATATCACAAATTGTGACATTTTTTGAACTCGTGGGTGCGAACACACCGGTTTTCAAGACCGGCGCCGTGGTCCGGGCTTGGCTACCTCGGCATAGGGTTTCCACCGTTGGAAATGCCTTTTAAGCTTCTTGTCGTGGGTGCCATTGGAGACTATGCAATTGGAAAGAGGATTCAGATTCCACGAGCACACAGCTGACATCACTATCGAGTGCTGGGCTCCGACAATAAAGGATGCATTTGAAGAGGCCGCAAAAGCGACATTCGAAGTAATACTTGATACGACCACGGTCGCCTCGTTAGAATCTGTTGAAGTATCTGTACAAGGCATTGATCTTGAAGAGCTTCTTGTGGAATGGATTGGAACCCTCATCTCTCTTATTGATATCAACAATCAATTCTTCTCACGGTTTGAAATCATTGATATTTCTCAGAAATTAACAGGTTTTTCCCTTAAGGGGAGAGCATTTGGTGAAAGCATTGATTTTAATCGACACATTGCACGAACCGAGGTCAAGGCCATGACCTATGCTGACATGAAGATTCTTGAAGGCACAGACCGAACAACACTCTGGTTTACTTTAGATTTGTAGGAGAACTTTACTATGACCCTCAAGGTAGCACTTCCTGACACCTCATTGATTGACTGCACCGATCTACGACAGAAGACGGTAAAGGTCGGTCAAATCGCTCGAACACTTGCAATATTCCGAGTAGAAGAGGTGTTTGTCTATAGCACAGAAAAACTCCGTGCTACGCAAAAAAGGGATGCTGATCTTCTCGTGAAGATTCTACGGTTTATGGACACACCCCAATATCTTAGAAGGAGAATCTTTCCCCAGTCGCCCTCCCTTCAATATGCAGGACTTCTTCCACCCTTACGAACCCGTAGTCACCCCCTTCTATCAAAAATATCAGAGTTAACTGCTGGTACAGTGAGGTGGGGAATTCAAGTTCGTCCTGGCAAGATTGATTTAGGATTCGATAATCTCATCGATTTTCCAACGTTGCTGAGTGAACGTGACCCTACCTTATTCAAAGTTGAAGCTGTATCTCCGACTCTCTCTTTATCCATCATAGACCGACTAGAAGCTCCAGTCTATTGGGGATTTGAAGCAAGCCGAACCGGAACCCTACTAGAGCTACTGGAGCGGTCTAGAAATATGACCCGAATTGGCTTCTCTAGAAAAGCGCCCCCTTTCTTTCAGTTGGAGAAAGATTTGATATCAACAGTGTCCAGCACAGGCTCAGTCTTGGCTGTGTTTGGGGACCCCAATAGGGGCATCTTGGAGCTTTGCGATGTACAGAGAGATGATATCAAACGTCAAATTGATTTTTGGATAAACACAATAGATGATCAAGGATCCGAAACAGTACGGCTTGAAGAGGCTCTCATAGTCAGTCTTGGTCTTTTGAACAATTCAGTAGGAAAGGTGATAGCAAGACAGGGGTTCTACGATTAACCATTCCTTATACGTGACCTTTTTAGACACATGATGAGGTATCTATCAAACTCGATACGTTTGTGGAGATTCAGCGAGGTTCACACTATGTTGACAGAACGCGTTCAGAAATTACGAGAGCAGAGTGTTCGTACTAAACCCTATATCTGCACTGAACGCGCTGAACTCCTGACTGATTTCTATCAGAATGGCGGGGCAGATACAGTATCAAATCCAGTAGCTAGGGCAACGGCATTCAAGTATATTCTGGAAAATAAGACAATCATCATCAATGATGGAGAGTTAATCGTTGGTGAACGTGGGTCCGCACCACAGGCCACACCAACATACCCTGAACTCTGTTGTCATTCTCTTAATGACCTCAAGATTGCTAATTCACGAGAACGCACACCTTTCTTGGTCAGCGATGAAGCCCTCAGCACCTATCGTGATGAGATTATTCCCTATTGGACTGGTAGGACAATACGTGAACGTGTTTTCAGTGTAATGTCAGATCAATGGATGGCCGCCTTTGAGGCTGGCGTATTTACTGAGTTTATGGAACAAAGAGCTCCCGGACACGCAATTCTTGATGACAAAATCTATCGTCGTGGACTTCTCGATTTCATTGATGACATCCAACAAGCTCTCTCCAAATTAGATTATTATGATGATGACAAGGCATACGCAAAGGAGCAAGAGCTCAAGGCAATGCAGATTGCAGCAGAAGCGATGATTTCCTTTGCACAGCGTCATGCTGACAAAGCGAGGGAACTTGCCGAGTCGGAGACCAATCCTGTCCGGAAGAAAGAACTAGATCAAATTGCAGAGATATGCGCTCACGTTCCAGCCAAGCCCCCACGTAATTTCTGGGAGGCTTTACAGGCATACTGGTTTATTCACCTTGGCGTAATTATAGAACTCAATGTCTGGGATAGTTTCAATCCTGGTCGCTTGGACCTGAACCTCTACCCCTTCTATCAGAGAGATATCAGTAATGGAACCCTTACAAAGGAGTTCTCAAAAGAGCTTTTGCAGTGTTTCTGGATCAAGTTCAATAATCAGCCAGCTCCACCAAAAGTCGAAATCACTGAACAGCAGAGTGGTACATACCAAGACTTCTCTCTGATTAATACTGGGGGCCTGAAATCTGACGGTACGGATGCTGTCAACGATCTTTCTTATCTCATTCTTGAGGTCTGCAATGAGATGCGGTTGATACAACCGAGTATATGTATTCAGATGAGTACGGAGAATCCTGATAGTTTCTTGATGAGCGCAATTGATGTGGTGAAGGAAGGGTTCGGTCAACCCTCTCTGTTCAACACAGATGTGATAATCAAAGAGTTTCTTCGAGCGGGAAAGTCAATCGAGGACGCAAGGGTTGGAGGACCAAGTGGTTGTGTCACAATCAGCGCTTTTGGAAAAGAGAGCTGTATCCTGACAGGATACTGTAACTGGCCAAAAATACTAGAAATAACCCTCAACAACGGTGTCGATCCTCGAACAGGGAAGAGAGTCGGAATAGAAACAGGAAATGTAACAGAGTTCACGTCATTTGAAGAACTATTCACAGCCTATAAGAAGCAACTACGATACTTTATTGATGTCAAAATCAAAGGCAATAATATAATCGAACGACTCTACGCAGAATATATGCCTGCGCCTTTCATGTCCCTTCTTTTTGATGATTGCATTATGAAGGGTAGAAACTACCATGATGGTGGTCCTCGATACAATTCAACCTACATTCAGGGCGTTGGCATGGGGACTATCACAGATTCGCTCTCTGCAATCAAATATCATGTCTTCGATAAAAAGAAGTACACCATGGCAGAGTTGCTTGAAGCGATGAGGACTGATTTTGAAGAAAATGATGCTTTGAGAATGACGTTGTTGAACAAGACGCCAAAGTATGGAAATGATGATGACTATGCAGATGCGATAGCTCAATCAGTCTTTCAGGTATATTTTGACTCAATCGATGGCCGTCCAAATACAAAGGGTGGAGAATATCGCGTTAATCTTCTTCCAACCACTGTACACATCTACTTTGGACAGGTAACAGGTGCAACTCCTGATGGTAGAAAAGCTGGTGGTCCTTTATCTGACGGGATATCTCCTAGTCATGGAGCTGATAAGAGTGGGCCTACTGCTGTAATCAAATCTGTCGCCAAGATTGACCATTCTAAAACCGGAGGTACCCTTCTAAATCAGAAGTTTATGCCTGATGTTCTCGCAGACAAAGAGGGGCGCCGAAAGCTTGCGGATTTAGTCCTTACGTACTTCAAATTAGGTGGTCACCATATTCAGTTCAATGTTGTAAAAGCTGAAACCTTGCGAGATGCTCAGACTCATCCAGAAAATTATCAGAACCTTATTGTTCGAGTTGCTGGATACTCGGACTATTTTGTTAACATAGGTAAGGATCTGCAAAACGAAATCCTTGCTAGAACTGAGCAGAATCGATTCTAGCTAATTTCTTCAGTACCCCGAATTGGTACTTGGTCAGTAGGCAAGTTTTAAAAACAATCCCCCCTTGGCGGGTCCGTTGTAGTACGAATAGCCTAGTTTACCGGCCATTCGATACGGATATTATTGTGGTGTTAAAATTGGCACACAGAAAGAAAGAAGCACCAAGGCGTGGCAGTCTAGCATACTTGCCACGAGGCAAGGCTTCTAAATTCGTGCCCCGTATCAAGAACTGGCCTGAGTATAACGACTCGGCTGCAAAACTACTTGGTTTCATCGGATATAAAGCTGGTATGACCCATGCGGTTGTTACAATAAACAACCCTGACAGTCCATTCAACGGACAGGAAACTGTCATGCCGGTCACAGTGATTGATACACCTCCGATTAGGCCATTCTCAATTCGCGGTTATGAGGCTACTCCCTATGGTCTCAGGCTTGTAATAGAGGTTCTTGCGAGTAATTTGTCAGAAGACCTTCGAAAGACATTGCCACTGCCAAAAGACTATGACCATGATACCAAGATGGCAGAGTTTGAGTCAAAGCTCGACTCGTTTGCCGAGATTCGGATGTTAATCCATACTCAGCCACGACTTGCGGGACTATCGAAAAAGAAGCCTGATGTAGTGGAATACAAAATAGGTACAGGCGGAGATATCAGAACAGCCTTTGAGTACGCCAAGAGTATTCTTGGCACCGATCTCCGTGTAGCAGACATCCTAGATGAGGGAATCCTCGTTGATACGATTGCAGTGACCAAGGGTCATGGATTTCAGGGTCCGGTCCGCCGCTGGGGAGTTAGAATTCTCCAACACAAATCCAGAAAGACAAAACGTGGAATTGGTTGTATTGGTCCTTGGACTCCATCTAGTATCAGATACACCGTTCCTAGACCTGGTCAGACGGGTTTCCACACTCGGACAAGTTACAATAACAGAATTCTCAAGATGGGTGAACGTGGAGAAGAAATCACGCCCTCTAGCGGATTTGTGAACTACGGTGTCATTCGTGGTGATTACATAATGCTTCATGGATCAGTTCCTGGTACAATAAAACGGCCAGTACGAATCCGGCTCGCCATGCGTCCAAAGATGGGTCAAAAAGAAGGTCCAATGCAGGTGAGCTACATCAGCACATCATCGAAGCAGTAGGAGGATGACATCTATGGCAAACATAAAGACGTACACATTAACTGGAAAACCCAGTAAAGAAACCATCGAGCTACCACCCCATTTTGACACTCCATATCGTCCGGATGTGATTAAGCGGGCTGTGCTAGCTGTTCAGTCACGTAGATTTCAACCACATGGTGTTGATGAATTAGCAGGCAAGCGTAACACAGCTAAGAGTTGGCAGACTGGTCATGGCAAGTCAAGAATGCCAAGAATCAAGGGTAGTGGAACGAGTGCAGCCAATAAAGCAGGTTTTGCTCCTGGTACGGTAGGCGGTCGAGTGGCACACCCTCCTGAAGCACGAAAAGTGCTCATTGAGCGAGTGAATATCAAAGAGAATCGACTAGCTATCCGTTCAGCAATAGCTGCTACGGCAAACGCTCAATTTGTGAAGAAAAGAGGTCACAACATAGACAAAGTTCCCATAATCCCACTCGTAGTAAGTAGTAAGCTTGAATCAATTGCTACAACCAAGGAAGCCTACGAAACATTGACTGCTTTAGGCCTTGGTGATGATCTTGAGAGAGCTAGCAATGGTCGAAATGTCAGAGCTGGCAAGGGAAAGATGCGCGGTAGAAAGATGAAGACTCCCAAATCAATACTGATAGTTGTTGGCAACGACTCGGGAATTGGTGCAGCTGCAAGGAATCTTCCTGGCGTGGACATTACTGAAGTCCATGGTCTGAATGCGGAGCTCTTGGCTCCTGGAACACATGCTGGTCGCCTAGTGGTCTGGACAACTTCAGCCATAGACAGGCTTGGAAAGGAGAATCTGTTCTTCTGAGGTGAAATATCATGAGAGATCCAAATGAAGTGATTATCCAACCAGTAGTGACAGAAGCCAGTCTTGAGGCTGTTGATCAGGAAAACAAGCTAATATTCTATGTAGAACGCAAAGCAAACAAGAACACCATTCGGTGGGCTGTAGAATCCCTCTACGATGTTGTTGTGGAGAAAGTAAACACACTCATAATGCCTGATGGGAAAAAGAAGGCATTTGTGAAATTGGCACCAGAGTACAGTGCCGCAGAGGTTGCGACCAACCTCGGGATCTTCTAAGGAGGCTTGTGAATGGGTAGACGTATACTTGTACAGCGAAAAGGTAGAGGCACTACTCAGTGGAGGTCTCCGAGCCACAAGAAAATTGCACCTGCTCGACATCCTAAATGGGCACCTGATAAGACCTATGCGGGAACAATTGTCAATCTCCACCACGAATCTGGAAGAGGCGCACCTCTTGCTGCAGTGAGATATGAAGGTGAAACTAAGATTCACTATATAGTGGCACCAGAGGGAGCACAAGTTGGCCAGACAATAGAGTGTGGTGAGAATGCACGTTTAGAAAATGGCAACACTCTGATGCTTGAGTACATCCCTGAAGGTACCCCAGTATACAATATCGAAGGCAGTCCTGGTGATGGTGGCAAGTATGTCAAAGCATCTGGTCTTGCTGCGACGATTATAGCAATTGACAAGACAAAGGCTATAGTTCGACTTCCAAGTGGAACTCATAAATCCTTTAGTCCAAGATGTAGGGCAACTATTGGCATTGTTGCTGGAGGCGGCCGTTCTGAAAAACCGTTCTTGAAGGCAGGGACAGTATGGCACTCCATACGCGGGAAGGCTCGAAAATGGCCAGTGGTTCGTGGTGCTGCAATGAATGCATGTTCCCATCCTCACGGTGGTGGTTCTCACCAGTCTCCAGGCAGACCATCCACAGTCAGTAGACATGCACCACCTGGTCGTAAGGTGGGTAACATCGCAGCCAGAAGAACTGGTCGTAAGACTAAGTAAGCATAGACTAGAGAAGAGGATACTCTTCTCTTCTTCCTTTATTTTATTTTCAAGATATTATCCGTATGTGAGTATTACACATATCCATATCCCACTAGTTCCTCACTTGCATAGAGGACTCGATATGCGACTTATAGCAGTGCACTTGCCCGAAAGAATTCTTGATGATATCCGGCAATTGGTTGACAATGGTCTCTATCCTAATCGATCAGAGGCAATCCGAATTGCCATCCGTGACCTCCTGAAACGAGAACTCTGGGACCAAAATATGTTCCAAAAGGAGAAGATTAGTGAGGTTGTTGGAGAATGAAGTCGTTCATTGATTCTGCACGTGAACACAGTCGTATCGAGCGAGGATCCTCAACAACACGAGATGTAGGGCAGGCACGAATCGTTGTTGTGGGTTGTGGAGGCGCTGGAAATAACACAATAAAACGTCTCATGACCATAGGAGTGCAGGGTGCAGAGTGTATAGCAATTAACACAGACCGACAACACCTAGCTGTCACAACAGCCCATAGAAAGCTCCTCATTGGCGAGAGGATTACCCGTGGATTAGGAGCTGGGGGTTATCCCCATGTTGGAAAGGCTGCAGCAGAGGAGTCTGCTGGACAATTGACAGAATTGCTTCGTGATGCGGACTTGGTCTTCATTGCTGCAGGCTTAGGTGGTGGTACAGGTACAGGAAGCGCCCCTGTTGTTGCAGAGATTGCTAAGAACAATGATGCCATCGTAGTGGGCGTTGTGACAATGCCTTTCAGTCTCGAGAGAACTCGAATAGATAAGGCCAAAGCTGGTCTTGCGCGTCTACAGGAGAATGTTGATACTGCAGTTGTAATTGACAATCAGAAGTTAATGGAACTTGTTCCCGATCTTCCCCTAGAGGAAGCATTTGGTGTCGGTGATGAGGTCCTTGCAAACATGGTAAAGGGAATCACTGAAACCATCACTATGCCCAGTCTGATTAATTTGGACTATGCTGATGTTCGTTCGATAATCTGTAATGGCGGGGTCGCTCTTGTTGGTCTCGGAGAGGCTACAGGACCCGATCGATCTCATGAAGCAATCAAGAATGCTCTGAATAGTCCATTGCTTGAAGTAGAGTGGAATGGAGCTACCGGAGCACTGATACATATCACAGGTGGCCCTGACATGAGTCTTGCAGAAGCCAACAAAGTTGGTGAACTGGTCTCTGAAAAGATGAGTCTGGATGCCAATGTCATTTGGGGTGCCCGCGTTGATCCTCGACTAGGTGGTGTTTTGCGTGTTATGCTTATTCTTACAGGAGTGAAAAGCCCTCAACTACTTCCACGGTCGAAAGAAGAATCCGGAATCTCTGTAGCAACAAAACGTCTTGCTGAGTATGGGATCATTGGATCTAAAAAAGAAACTCTGGGATCCACTCAAGCAAGAACAAAGGCATTTGGCAAGGTCCCAGAATCTGCTCGTGCAACATGGGAAGACCGTCTAAAACCCCTTGAGCGTACGCTCTCTGGGCGTAAGCACAGTGAAGAGGTTAAAAAGAAGGATCTTGAAGAGCTCGGTCTACGAAAGCTCTTGTAATTCATATTTTGGTGAATGACTCCAGACAATCCGCCGTCGCAGCATTATACCTAGTTTGGCCTAGATATGACTTGAGATTTCTTCCATTTCAGTTTCTGTTCATGATTCTTATTCATGCAAGACCATGTTCTTTTAACCATTCATCAGCAATAGCTGCTACACGTTCATACAGAGGTCCTGATCCATCCACACCCTCTGGTGTAATTCTGATCTTGTTCATGACAACGATCACGCCAGTCTCAGGATAGAAATTCACACCACCTGGTGGGAATGTCTTCTCAAGTTCCTTGGCAAGACCTTCTAGACTAATCTCTTTCTGCGCTACAGAGAATGCACTGATACTACTTCCATAGATGAAGAGTTTTGGGATATTAGCTCCACCACCTACAACAGCAACATCAGACAAGACGATGCTTAGAGTAGTTTGATCAATACCTTTCAGAGTTCCTTGGTAGGTCTTACCTTCCTTTGTTGTTACTTCAATTGTTGCACCGACAACCGCTGCTAATTCACGGTTGAAGGCTCTCATAGCTGCGACATCTGACATTCAGTTTCACCACTAAAGCAGTAGCTTTGGAATTGAGGGCTGCGGGTTTGCTGTTTTAAAATTGCTGATAGAGTCTGAATCCGCCAAAACACAAGAGAACAATCTAGTATGACGAATGAATGCGTATCATTTGGAGGTCGAGTATATCGGTGCTTAAATTGTATGGACAATCATGACATGTAGACCCATTGAAGTGTAGAGGTCTTTTTAATGGCAACAACACAGACCCAAGAACTAATTGAACCAACCAAACAGGAAGTATCACCTTCTGCATCAATCGGCCTTATCAAATTAGGTGGAATAATGCTACTAATAGCAGTTATCTGGAGAATTATTGATCAATTTGTATTGGGTCTTGGGGACACTTGGGTGAATATTTTCCCTTCAAAATTGTTCCCGTTTTTGATAATCTTAATTATCTTCTTGAAATATCGTCCAACAGAAATCGAGTCAGTGCTTGGTCTATCTCGAGATAGAATACAATCCCAATTTGTTGTGGGTCTTCTAATAGGGATAATATTCGCTGTTGGTATCGATTTTGGTGGGTCGATTGTATACGCACTCTTCCTTGACTCGACCTACCCCCTGGAACTCCACATTCTGAATCAGGAACTTCTTGGGTACACATTCCTCTTCTTCTTGACAAACGCCTTTCTTGAAGAAACCTTGTTCCGCGGTCTTCTCCTAAACGCATTCAAGACAAGAATGGCTCCAATTGCTTCAATCGTGCTATCTGCCACCATCTTCGGTTTCTGGCATGCTGGATGGCCAATTATCAATGGTGGCACAGATGTTCTTGGTCAAGTAGCTTCTATGGTGTTCTTTACAATGCTGCTTGGGATGTTCTTTGGTATCTATTATGAGCGGTTTAGTTCTGCAAGTTCTCTGATTGGCCCAATAACAATTCACACGATCATCAATTTTTCCAGCGAGAACTTCAAGATTGGTCCAGAACCAGTGATTCAAGGTCCAGACTTGGCCTTTTCAAATGGCGAATTAATGATCACTACATTACTGATGTTCTTCCTTATTTTTGTCCCACTGGGATTATTCCTTTGGAAATACAAGATTGAACAGGTAACCGACCGTTGGCAGAAACTAATTGGTCATGTGAACATAGCGGAAACAGAAGATGGTATTTCAGTTAATAGAATGAATAATGAGGTATAGAAAATGCAAGCAGGCGCTGAATTAGTATTAGTTTCAAGTATTGCGACGATTTTATTCTCTGGAGTAATCAGTGTATATCTTGGAAGGCAATGGTATCGCCAAGAAGTACGCCTTCTTACAGACTTGCCTCTAGTCTTCGCGATATCTTTTGTGAGTCAGACGCTCAACATGATTATACTGACCCTTCCGAATCTCGGAGTACTTGCGCCATCAATGGAGCTCTTCCGTCTTCGATCAGTCATCATCAGTGGTGCAACAGTTCCAGTTCTAGGAGCACTCCTTCAAATATGGGCTCCTTCGATTCAGAAATATCATAATCGTCTCGTGTACATACTTCTGATTTATTGGGTGTCAATTGCACTCTTTGGAGTCACTGAGCAATTCGTTATGATAATGACCATTCCCGTGATTATAGGCCTTGGCATCATGATGGTGTTCACTTTCGTAGTAACATGGAGAACCGGACGTCTAAGAGAGGTAAGAAGTGATCTAATGATCATCTCTGTCTTGTTTGGAATGGCCAGCCAAGTTATGCGAGTCCCGCTCATCTCTACTCCCTTTTTCTACATCCCTGACGTTCTTCTCACTATTTCCATGGTCGTAGGTGCATTAGCGCTGACTAATCCTTGGTATCATAGGGAAAGAAAGATCAAAGCGGAAGAAGCCCCACAACTAACAGCAGTTTTTTGAAATTAGAAAGAATCGGACACTCATGATCGCGCGAGATAGCTAAGGTCTATAGAGAATGGATTATTAGGCTCTGCAGGCCGCTATCTCAGTGGACATAGGTGAATGTGTTGACATCAACTTCAAAACACTTTGCGCTGCAGTACTTACGTCAAGAGAGCCTGCCAAGTACTTTTTGTAGCGGGTGCGGAGCTGGAGAGGTCACCAACTCTTTCATTAAAGCAGTGAAAGATTTAGGTCATGAGGATCTTAGCAAGTTTACATTTGTTTCAGGAATTGGTTGCAGTTCTTGGATCACATCACCCTATTTCAAAGCAGATACACTTCACACAACTCATGGAAGAGCTATTGCGTTTGCCACAGGATTGAAGCTGGCTAATCCAGAACTCAAAGTGGTCGTGATTAGCGGGGATGGCGACTTGGCTGCTATCGGTGGAAATCACCTCATCCATGCTGCCCGACGGAACATCGATATGACTGTGATTTGCGTGAACAACTACATCTATGGTATGACAGGGGGCCAAGTGGGTCCTACAACCTTCACAGGAGACCGGACTAGCACATCTCCTTACGGCAATCCGGAGCGTCCATTCGACATCTCGCGTCTGGTTGCTGCGGCTGGAGCTAATTATGTTGCCAGATGGACGACAGCTCATCCCGTTCAAGCAGCACGTGCAATCAGAACAGCACTTGAGAAAAAAGGATTCACCTTTGTTGAAATCATCTCACAATGCCCAACATCTTATGGTCGGAAGACTGGCACTAGTACTCCTGAAGAAATGATTGCTTGGTTCAAGAAATATCCTGTACGTAAGAAAGACGCTCCTGTTGACCTAAAAATTCCAACAAGAGATGGTATCGACCTTGGAGTTTTTGCAGACCGAGATGAGATAGAGTTCATTGACTCAATGAGAGCAATCTATGCAAATCTGGAGGAATAGGCTCCGATGAGAACAGAGATTCGGATTGCTGGCACCGGAGGAATGGGAGTGGTCCTTGCAGGTGTAATTCTCGGGCATGCAGCTGTTGTCTATGGAAATCTCAAGGCTGTGCAGAGCCAAAGTTACGGTCCTGAAGCCCGTGGAACAGCTGCAAAAAGCGAAGTAATAATTAGTGATCAACCGATTCATTATCCAAAGGTACGCCAATCTGACTACTTTGTTGCCATGTCTCAGAAGGCTCTAGATCTCTACATTGGTGGTGCAAAGAAGGGAAGTATTGTTCTTGCTGATCCAGATTTAGTGAAAACCAACAAAATAGAAGGGTTTGAGGTCATAGAGATTCCCGCCATGAGATCTGCTGATGAACTTGGTCTTCGGCTCGTGGCAAACATGGTAATGCTCGGAGCTCTTGTAAAGAAGGCAGATTTGTTCCCGATTGATGTTCTGGAAAAGACACTCGTTGAATTTGTTCCTCCGAAGGCTCTTAAAGTCAACACTGAAGCAATTCATGCAGGCGAGAGGTTCATCTAACCGCCATGAACAAGAGGCAAAATGGTAAGGACATCTCCATCATTTACTATTGAACTGAGCCCGCCTCCTATTCCTATATCTACTTCATTACACAGTATCATAGAGTCTCGGTCAATCTCAGTAGGACTGTTCCATATAGTTTGGAGGTATGGTACTTGCTTCATCACTTGGTTTAGTAGTTCACCTATGGTAGTGCTTTTTTGAAGCTCAACCTCCACACCACCCCCTGTGATGCGTCCTGCAATGGGTCCCCGAAAACGAACAGTGATTCTTGTCATATTGCACCGCTCTTGATTGTTGAGAGATTACTTGATAAAAGACTTGTTTACTGCCCAAGTATTAAGCCATATATGGAATAAGTGCTGACGATGCCTATGACTGTAGAATCTGAGATTGAACAACCTGAGATAGTATCAAGCCGATACGCTCGCATGTTTGGTCTAGAAGGAGCCACATCCGATGCTGCTCGATTAGTGAAGATTCTATCAGTCTTACTTCCCTCCTTTGCAGCAAGCTTTCAAATAAGCACCACATTCTGGATGATCTTCATTGCAGAGTCTCTTGGTAATGGTGACTACTTTGCCGGGCTCACGCTTGTTGGAATCCTTGTTGTCATTCAAATGGCAGTGCAGACTGTCCTTGATTATCCTACAGGCGTGTTAGGTGATTGGATTGGGCAAAGATATGTGATATCCTCAGCTCTTCTATGCTATGCCGCAGCGTTCTGGCTCTCTGCTCAGATTGTCAAAGATACACCTGCGCCTTTCTACCTCTATGTGATAATCTATTTCCTGTTTGGTCTAGGATCCTCACAGGAGAGTGGCGCGTTCAATGCTTGGTTTGATAACAACTATAGAGTAGCAATGCCTCAGGATAAGGACCGAAAGATGTACGGCGTGTTTTGGGGTCGGATGGGCATGGTCTGGCAGGTATCATCAACACTTGTTCTCCTTCCTGGTTCATGGCTTGCATGGTTCTATGGTGAACAGTGGGTCTTCAATCTCCAAGCAGTTTTTGCTATTCTTCTTGCATTAGTAGTGTTCAGATTAATCAGAGACCTGCCTGGAGTCCGGAAGGAGCAAGAAAAACGTCCAACTATTGCAGAGTATGGGTCTCTGCTTAAAGACGGGTTCAGGTTTCTGTGGTCAAGTCGATTTGTCACCTATCTAATTCTTGGTGGTGTGGTGTTGTGGAGCACAGGACCAGTTTGGTGGAACCTGATTTTATTCCCGCTCTACTTCAGCTATCTTGTCACAATGGTAGCAGTTTCTGCATTTCGTACACTTGTCTTTCTACCACAGGCTCTTGCAAACGAGAGAAGTGGTGTAATCGCAAAACGGTTCGATCCGAAGAAATGGATTCCGCGATTTAGGCTGCTTCAGTTTACTGGTGTCATCTTCTATCTTGTTCTTGCTGCGATTGTGTATATTTTTCCCGGGGCTGATCCAGAAACTACAGAATTCATTAGCGTCTTCATTCCATTTACGAGTCTGCCTTTGATAGAAATCCCTGTTCAGACAATTATTCCCGTGGCACTCATTTTCATACTCTTCGTTGCTCTGAATATGTTTGGTGCAATAGCAGATATTCTCACCCAGAGAGTCATGCTTGATGTAGTACCTAATCGAATTCGAAACTCAATGTATTCCTTACAGCCCACTCTAGTAATGGTGGTTTCAATGCCTCTCATTGCTTTCTTTGGTTGGTTGCTCCCTCAGTCTGGAGGGTTTACACTGACTCTACTACTCTGTGCAATCATCTCCCTTGCAGCAACAATGATGATACGAGAAGCTTTCAAGAATCCTATTCCAGTGGCTGAAGTTGTAATTGAGGCAGATAAGAAAGAGAGTGAAGAGGTTGAGAAGATGGATGTTACGTAGTGTTCCAATTCATATGCCAAAAGAGTGTCGAAGAATGTCGGGATTCACTCCTCCGGCCTGGTATATTTTTCCACTCTCGATGTGATTAAATGTAACCTCGGCAGGACCGAAGATTAGTGGGTCTAATTTATAGAAATCAAAGCTGGCATTCTTGAACAAGTCATTGAAGGATTGTTCGTAATGGGTTGAAGTGGATGCTGGAACTCTCTCTACAATATCTTGCAAATCATCACTATCTGTGCTTATATGATAAAAGGTTCTCCCGCCGTAGCGTATGCAATCATTGGTAACTCCCATCGCCTTATTATCGTGCTTTTCCACCGGTGCAATTGGAGCCACCCCATGACCTCTTCTTATTCTTTCTAGGTCAAATCCAATATGTCGAAGCTTGTGAAGTCCTACTCCAACTATTCTAGAGGATATTTGAACTGAACCAGCTATGCTCGCGGTTGGTACTACGATACAATACAGATTGGATGAAGTAATTCCGCATTTTTTTGCAATGTGCTCTACCACCTCTTCAGTAGGCATCTCTCTAGTTTCGAGTATAATCACGCTCTTTTTTGATGTATCTTGATAGCCTATTTCTTCGTAAAGGCTCTTTTCCACTCTCGCCAAGGCTCTAGCTGGACCTGAACCCAGAGCATAATTTCCACCTATTCTTATGCTCCAGCCAGCATATTGCGACGCAAGCGTTCCAATCTTTGGACGTTCCACACTGACTATGACTGCAGGTAAGTCCAAATCACCAATAATCATCCTCGTTATTCTGACCACCCCCAATCCGCCAAGGCAAGTTTCTCCGATAAGTCTACCAAGTTCCACGCTCCCTTTGCACTGGATACCTGCATCGATGAGCGTTGTTCCTGATTTCATCTCCTTCACACTACAGATGAGTTCGTTTTTCCTATCAAGAATCTCTTTGACAATCTCAAGCGATCCTTGATTCACACTATGATGCATTTTCAACCACCTTGGCATTGAGTCGATTCTTCAATACCGCCGCAACAAAATCAGACTTGAATCAACAATATCAATATAATCCTCTAGAATTTTTGAAAATCCTTGTGTTTCAGACCCTACCAAATTATTAAGCAGCGGGTGCGCAGGATACATGGATGTATCATAAATGGAAGAAATCACCATCTGGAGTGAAACAAAGAAAGGTGGAAAAGTAGTAGAACGGTTTGACTCAAACACAACATCAATCAATCTCGGCGATAAGAGAATCGGCTCAATTGATCTCACTCCACTTGCCCAATTTCCAAATCTTGAAGTATTGACACTCTCCGGAAATGAGATTCAAAGCCTTGACCTCTCAGTCCTTCACGGCAATGGCAATCTACTAGAACTCAACCTCGGGAGCAATGAGCTCGAAGTCATTGACCTCTCCCCTTTGGAAGGATGCACCAACCTGATGCATTTGGATCTCTCATTCAATAATCTCAGAACTCTTGATCTTACTCCCCTTGGAGGTTGCAAGAGTTTGAAAGCTCTCCACCTCTATGAAAATAAACTTGAGAGTATAGATCTCTCAGCTCTTAAAAAATGTAAGAAACTACGGAACCTGACCCTTACTAAGAACGAACTGGTCTCTTTGGATATATCTGGTCTGTTCGATTGCCCGAGTCTTATGCAGCTGGGCTTGGATTCAGAAGTGCCTCTCACTGCAATAGCTAGATTCAAGGGAGCCAAGGCCACTCGGGCGCTGACACCGCTTCTAGCCAAGATTCAGTGGCGTTAGTATTTTCCAAATTTGACATAGACGAAATCTTTATCTCTACTCCTCAAGCGAAATCCGAATGACACCTCTTTTTGTGGATGTCATAGAAAAGCCCCAGTAGCTTAGACCGGTTAGATCGCCTCCTTGGTAAGGAGGAGGCCGCGAGTTCAAACACGCTGAGATTCTCTCAACGTGGAACAAATCTCGCCTGGGGCTCCACTTCTTTCAATCTTCCAGCTTCTCTATCTTGAAGACAACAGGGTTTACTCCGTCCCCGCATGGCTGGTATGTTGCTCCAGGCGAGGGAAATCTATAGTCCCCACCATGATAATAGACCATTATTGTTGAATAGAGATCCTGCCAAGCTCGCTCACAGAATCCCTCTGGTTTCTCATATTGATTGTTTACAATAAACTCTTCGCCCTCCTTATGATCACATGGAATAAATGGTTGACCATTTCTTGTAATACCGTGATTTGGACCAAATACATCCTCAGGAGTGAATGTTTTCACAACTGTGATTTTTAAATTCGTTCTCATTCTTCTTTCCTCTTTTAATCAATAGTTCCGAAACCTGATTGCTGCTTATTGCTGATTTCGCACAACGCAAGAAATTATATTAGAACGCGAAAGTCCTCCTATCAAATCTCGCCTGGGAATCCACTTTTTCTTCACATTTCCTATGATATTCTTACTCCAAAATGCTAAAGCCCAGTTTGTACGCGATTCGTGTATGCCTTCAAAGAAATCCTTCACAATAGCAGAAGCCAAAATTATAGGTGAAAAGCTCGGTATAAAATGGGATAGATTTGATGTTGAGCAACTTAGAAAGGGGATGGATGTTGAACTCGAGCATGGTAAACGCAACAGAGTTACCAATGTTACGAATGATGATTCTCTAACGACAGGAAAGATTGCGTTTGCTCACCTCAATGAATTTCCTGATTATTATGATCGTCTCGACAAGCTTGAAGAAGAGGCCAAAGTCTTCTGGGAAAACAAGAAAGATTGATCATATCGGTGAATCTACTACACTTGTGTGGCTCTGCCTAATTGTTCCTCTCTCTATATTAGTCACCCTGATATAAGTGCGAGGTGTTCTCCCATACTTTGTATCATCAATCACGTGTCATATTATTCTCCTTTCATTCTAGAGCCCAAGGGTCTCCCGGTTTTATTCTTCTCCCGTGTCTTGTACGCTCTCCAATCAGCCTCTTAGCCTCTTCCGGTCCTATCAGTTCCGCAATTTTCTCAAATGCGAGAGGAGTATCGATTTTCTCAAGCCATTTTTCAATCTCTTTAGCTACATCCGGAGAGAGATCATGTGCAAGTTTCTTTTTTCTTCCTTTTTCATCAAGGTCGAAATCATCTGGTCCTAGCAAGCTCATGTTACTCACCTTCAACAATTGTATATCCATTATGACCTTATTCATGCTTGGGTGTGCTGCTAATCAATAACGAAATAAGAAGAGAAATGAGGCAGTTGTAATTTAAATCATATGAGGTATCTTCCGTGGTGACATCTTCTATTAAATTCCTACCTTGGTGGAAGACGACCACAGTATATCAGATTTATCCACGAAGTTTCAAGGATAGTACAAACAACGGAATTGGAGATATTCCAGGAATCATTTCAAAACTAGACTATCTACAGGATTTGGGAGTTGGAACAATCTGGTTCTCACCATTCTTTTCGAGTCCTCAAGCAGATCATGGGTATGATGTCAGTGACTACAGAAGTATTGCTTCTGAGTATGGAACCATGAGTGACTGTGAAAGGCTCATACAGGAAATTCACAATCGCGACATGTATGTGGTTTTTGATATGGTTCTCAATCATACTAGCAATCAACACCCTTGGTTCCTGCAATCACGGTCGAGTATGGATAATCCGAAGCGCAATTGGTACATTTGGCGTGATGGCCAAAAGCCAAGAGGTAAGAAACCTCCAAACAACTGGAAATCGATTGTAGGAGGTTCAGGATGGCACTATGATGAACAGACTGACCAATGGTACTGGGCTCAGTTTCTTCCCTTTCAACCAGATCTAAACTATCGCAATACTGAAGTGAAGCAAGAGATGTTTGATACTCTTCGCTTTTGGTTGGATAAGGGCGTCGATGGGTTTCGTTTAGATATCATCAATACGGTGTTTGAAGATGAGAGTCTTCAAAATAATCCATTTGCCTTAACATTCTTTCCTTCCGAGGAGCATGACAAAAGTTTCTTCCAGAATAAGTTATACACTGTCAATCATCCTGACAATTTTGCCTTTGCGAAAGAACTTCGAAGTGTGATGGATGAATATTCAGATCCCGAAAGGTTCTTGGTTGGCGAAATAGCAGCATCACTTGAAACGCTCAAGAGGTATTGTGGCGAAAAAATAGATGATATCAAGACCAATGGACTTCATTTGACATTCCTCTTCCAATCTCTCAATGCAAGATTTGATGCAAACACGTTTCGTAACTTAATCAGTAGATATGAACAATACTTTATAGAGCCCTACTCTCCGACCTGGGTATTCTCTAACCACGATCAAATGCGTCGTATTAGTAAATTAGGGAATGACGTGAACAAGGCAAAAATCAACGTGATGTTGCAACTAACAGCAAGAGGAGTTCCCTTCATCTATTATGGTGAAGAGGTTGGAATGTCAAATCATAGAATCCCTTTAAGAAACGCACAAGATCCTGTAGCTCTGAAGTATAGCTGGCTTCCTCAATTTATTGTTAATCTACTAACACGAAGTGGTTCAATCTCTCTGAATCGTGATGATTGCAGAACTCCAATGCAATGGACTTCATCACCAAATGCAGGTTTTTGTTCTGACAAATCAATCTCCTGGCTCCCAGTAAGTCTTGGATATGAAACAATCAATGTAGACTCAGAAGAGTCTAATCCAGATTCCCTATTGAACTGTTACAAGGCTCTCCTGAAACTCCGTAAAGAAACCCCAGCTCTTCATTCAGGATCACTGAATCTATTACCTCCATCTCTATTTGGTAACTTCCTCTCTTACCAACGAATATACGATGAACAAGTAGTACAAATTTGGTTGAATTTCTCTAAAAAACCAAGTTACGTAAGTGAAATTGGGAAGAATCCTAAACTACTATTCTCGACCATAAGTGATACAGACACACTCAACGAATCCAAACTTCATCTTGCGCCATATCAAGGAGTCATCATTGGAATCTGTCCTTGAATCCAGAGATATTCTTATAACTCGAATTGAGAGGAAGCTAGAATGCAAGGGTCGGTGGTCTAGCTTGGCTACAATCCGTCACTCGTGACCGGTTGCCAAAAATGATTCTTGGTTTGGGTCGCCGCTTGGCATTGCCCAAGCCCGCAAGAATCCAAGGGATCCCCGGTTCAAATCCGGGCCGGCCCACCACTTCTTTTCGTATCATTGTACATCTTGATGACTCTTTCAGTAGGAATGAGCTGAAAGGCAATCAGTTTGAAGCCATTCTGTATGTCCATTTCCTATATGTCTTAAGTCGTTAAATAACAAAACTTACACTGAATAAGACAAACACGGTGAATTGACATTCCTACCAAAATTGAGTATGACTGCTGCGATGGTTGCGGGACATGCGTAAAGACATGCCGCTATGGGGTTTACGAGAAAATAGACGAAAAACCAACTATCGCACATGTGCAATATTGCAAAGAATGTGGTAACTGTGTTGAGGAATGTCCGAATGGCTGTGTCTCTTTCAGAGTAGTGGTATCCTAGAAACATAGCTAATCACCCTAGGAAAGGCACCTTCTATACATCGTCAATAGTCGAAATGCTTATGTTCCCACTGCTCCAAACATCGCATAATGTCGTATCAGTCATCAGTCAGAGACCGGCTTGCAAGACGAATAGCAGGTGAGATAGCATTATCAGAAAGTCCTGGCCAGGCAATGCGAGTCTGGCGTGAGCGGTTTCGACTTCCTCAAATCATTCTTGCAGAATTTCTCGGCATCAGCCCTAGTGTGATTAGCGATTATGAATCCGGAAGACGGAAGTCTCCTGGTACCTCAACGATACGACGTTTTGTGATGGCACTCCTAAGTCTTGATGAGCGTAATGGTGGTCACACCGTTGCAGCTTTTGTAAGGTTGATGGACGTGAGTCTTGTTGATCTCAATATTGTGCTGGCCATGAGTGATTTTTCAACTCCTTTCAGTTCGAAAAATTTCTGTAAGCAGTTGAAGTGTACAATCGTCGCTGGAGAGAAGTACCTGGATCGACAGCTCTACGGCTATACATTGGTTGATGTAGAACGTGCTGTGAAGGAGCTCAACAGTGATGCGTTTCTAAAGCTCTTTGGTGCTACAACTGAACGGTGTTTGCTGTTTACAAATGTAAATACTGGTCGAGCTCCGATGATTGCTATAAAATCTCAAGAGTTTAAACCAGCGCTGGTCATTCTACATGGCGTTGGAGAGGTAGATCGTCTGGCACTTGAACTATCTGAGCAGATGCGGATACCGCTTGCAGTCAGTAAGCTTGGCTCGCTGGATATTCTGATACGAGAGCTTAGGAGCCTCGAACCTATCTAGCCAAGAATCATCTTTAATATGGCCATGCGGACAATGACCCCGTTGTAGACTTGGTCGAAATATTTGGCTTGTGGGAAACTATCCACTTCCGCGCTTAATTCGTCCACTCTTGGGAGGGGATGCAAAATAATTGCATCATCTCGCATCAATTTGACATCTTGTGCAGTGATACTAAACTTGCCACTCACCTTGTCGTATTCTCTAGGATCTGGAAATCGTTCTTTCTGAATGCGGGTCATATAGATGACATCAGTATCCTTGACTGCTTCTTCAATACTCTCTACTTCAATCACGCTCACGCCTGCTTTTTTCATCTGTTCAATCACTGCAGGTTTCATTCGTAACGACTGCGGAGCTGCGAGTTTGATGGTGACATCATAGTGTGTAAGTCCCATTCCAAGAGAATGAACAGTTCTGCCATACTTCAAATCCCCACAGAGGGAAATTGATATTCCATCAAGCTTTCCCTTGAGTTTCTTTATAGAGTAGAGGTCTAAAAGCGCCTGTGTTGGGTGTTCCTCCGAACCACTTCCCGCATTGATAACAGGAATGTTGGAGAACTCTGCTGCAACCCTAGCAGAACCATCTAATGGGTGACGCATCACGATTACATCAGCGTATCTTTCAACAGTACGAATAGTATCAGCAAGTGTTTCCCCTTTACCACCTGCACTTGAGGTTCCAGCCTCTGCAAATCCAAGCACACTTCCACCAAGTCGCAACATTGCGCTTTCAAATGAAAGACGAGTTCGTGTTGATGGTTCAAAAAACAGTGTTGCCATAATCTTGGAATCTAAATCTTTGCTTCTTTTTACTGCCACAGCTTCCATTTTAGCCGCATTATCAAGAATATGATCAATCTGTTTCTTCTCTAGGTCAAGTATGCTGATTAAATTTCGGAGTTCAACCATGTACTGTGCACCTAGAACTAAATCTGGGACCTAGTCACTCTTTAAGCTTTCCCGACAAATGGCTTTTGCGAGTTATTTAGCTATGTTTGTACCATTTCTGCCATAGACTCTGGGAATCATAATCTGACGAACAACGAGTTCTGACTCCTTGACTAGTTGTGTTGCCAAGGCATCCTCATAACCATCAATATAGATGATTTCGACAATACCTGCATTGATAATCATCTTTGTGCAGATACTGCAGGGTCTTGTCGTACAATACATCTTTGCTCCCCTGACACTCGTTCCATGATAAGCCGCTTGAATAATGGCATTCTGTTCTGCATGTAGTCCCCTACACAGTTCATGACGCTCTCCGGATTTTACGCCCATCTGATCCCTTAAACATCCAATCTCCGAACAGTGTGGGAGTCCTTTTGGAGCACCGTTATATCCAGTGCTGAGAATCTGGGACTCTTTCACCACAACAGCTCCTACTTGGTCCCTAAGGCACGTACTTCTAGATGATACTAGATCGGCAATCTCTGCAAAATATACATCCTTACTCTTTCTGTGCAACTCATCAGCATCCTGTGCTCGGTTATTTATCGACCGTGTTCAGATGCTTAAGAAGTTCCCTCTTGGGATGAAAAACATCAGAATCAATACCCATGGGAAGGATAAAAAGTGTAATAGTAAGAGAACCAGCATCAGAACATAGGTGTGTACGGAATGAGAAAGCGCGATGGGGTGCTCATATTCTGGCCAGCATATTTCGAGAAAAACTACACGCGGCTACAAGGTCGAAAGATATCAAGTAATCTTGCCGCTTCAGATGTTACAATAGATATTCTGGAAGAGGCTGCAGAATCATCAGGATTTGAATATGAGGTTGAACGTGACAAGAGATATCCCCGCAATTGGATTGACAAAAAGGGGTACATTGCAGTTACGAATGAAGAGGGTCACAAGAAGAAGAGAATTCTACTAATGCTAGCAAAGGGTGTCCGAAGAGCTGTTGCTAAACGGGAGTCTATGCGATTGGTAGAATCCACGAAGAAGGGAAAGAAAAAACACCGAAAGTAGTATTTAGTCACAGGTGACAAGATATTGAGACGGCTCGGAACAGTACTTCAGATTTCGCATCGCGGAACAATCATTGTACGTACTGAGAAGGTTCCACCTGTAGGCAACAAATCGATTGTATTTGATAAGAGGGCGCAAGAGATAGGCATCATTGTCGACGTTTTTGGACCAGTCAAACACCCATATGTTGCAATTCGCCCAAACAAAGAGTCTGATACCAAGAAACTCATCGGACAGGTTCTCTATATACATAGAAAATGAATGTACGCTTGTGTACATCCTTGTCAAATTCAATACGACATTTGCCGATAATATATAGCCCCTTCCGATAGTTAAATATCGGTCTGTGTAGTTTGTTTGATGTTGTCGCATGTCAATCAAAAGGTCATTTCAATGAACGGCGTATCTGAACAGATACTGAACGAGTTAAAGACCGCCGATCAGGCTGGTCTTAGCATCATGGACCTTAAAGAAAGACTCGACATTAGTCTCGAACAAATCACGTCAGCTCTAACAGCTCTGATGTCCGAGGGAAAGATAATGCAGAAACAAGAAGTAGAAAATGAAAGATACATAACGAGGACCGCACTGACAGAGGAATCGGAGCCTAGTTGTCTGACTGACATGGATGGTTGTCCCTGTTTTCACTGTCTCAGAATCACAAAATGTGGGGTAAGACAGCCAGACTCTCCAGTCCTTTGTAGGGAACTAGAAGAATGGGTGGGCGCTGATATTAATTAGTGTCTTTTTCCATACTTCTCTCATCAGATTTTTTCCTAAATGGTCCAGTTGCAAGTAGGTATATCTCCGCACTTGTTTTGCGTGATGCATCGGGTTTGATTAGTTTCACTGTGCGGAACATTGAACGGATTTGTGCCATAAATTCTTGAAAACCCTGCCCTTGGAACACCTTTGCGAGGGCTTTTCCATTTGGTCCAAGAACCTGCTGTCCTATCTCGAATGTACGACTAGCTAGTTCAAGCTGTCTGACAACATCAAGTTCCCAATGACCAGACACTTTCGGTGAACAGTCTGATAATACAAGATCGAAATGTCCCCTTGTAAGAGTTTTAGCTTTGACAATAATCTCATCATCTAGGATGCTTCCTTGGATGAAATGAACTCCTTGAACAGGTGACATGGCTTCCAAATCTATTGCTACAATCTGTAGACTCGTATTTAATTCGCGAAGTACTTGAGTCCAACCTCCTGGAGAACTGCATAGTTCCAGGACGATATCAACCCCGTTTAATATGCCATGCTTCTTGGCTATTTGTTTTATTTTGTAAGCTGATCTACTTCGATAGCCTGCTTTCTTTGCAGCCCTGTAGTAGAACTCTCTCTTACGTCGTTCACCCTCGGACTGTCTTCCCATTCATACTCACCTTTTCATTAGATTCTTTATCGCAGACACAACTTCTGCCACCGGGGCATTAGTTCTAATTGCTGTGGGTCTGAAATGTGTTCTTGTTGCACTATACCCCATAGTTTTGAGATACTGGATGATATCCGAGTTCTTTGGTGGGGTGAAATTATGCAAGTCGCATAATGCATGAAGATCTATGAACGGTATTTCAATCAGTGAATGTTCCTCTATCATTTCTTCTAGGATTCTTTGAACCCGCTTGTGATAATAACTTGCATCATCCTGATTGAATATTTCCTGCGCTCCTTTTAGTTGTTTTATTTTGAACAAATCCCCAATCCATAATGGACCGGCCATACGTATCAACCCTTTGCAGTTGTGCATCGCATGCTCGAATGTGTCGTTATCATATTTCTGTGGCTGAGGGATTATTTGGGTCTGCATGCACCCCTCACAGAACTTGATTATACCTAGGTTCTCTGTCTGACGATTGGACTTCTTTCTATCTGCTTCAATTTTTATCCAAGTCCTGATATAATGATCTGTGCTCAGAACTGCAAGAGGTGTTATGGAACAATCGTTGAGACCTGCGACTCGAAAGGCAAATCCCTCAAGAAGTCTTACAGCAACTTCATGCACAAATGGAGCTCTGACCGAGAAACCTCCATACCTCCTTAATGCGACTTTTTGATAGGCTCCACAAAGTACTGGCATGTCTGTTGCAGTTAAGGCAAGGAGTCCACCATCTGGGTTTAATGATTGAATGGCAGCATTAACATACGGAGCGGGCGTACCAAAGGGATCTACATCTACATAATCAAATCGTTTCTCTCTCGACTCCGTCAACAATAGAAGCTTTGCATCACCCTTGAGTACTTGAGCTCTCGTTTCAAGGTTCAGTGACTTGATATTCTTACGTGCAATTTCTATAGCATTTGGATTCACATCAAATAGCTTCGCAGTAAAATCTCCTGGACACTCTTTCAGATATCTTAGGGTTCTGACACCAGAGCCGGTTAGAGGTTCACACATTGTTTCAATTTTATTTTCTCTCAAGTACGCAGAGAGAAATAGTACCGAAATATCACGGTTGAGCCTCATCTTTTCGTTGTAGAAGACAGGTATGCTTGCAGTGATTTGTTTCTTATTTCCACTGTAGTGCTCGACATCTGCGCTCAGGAATGTTATCCTGCCTTCGGTGTATTCTCTTTCGATGGTCATCTGTTTCCAGAATTCTTCGTGTTTGCTAATAAGCCAATAGGCGGGACTGAAACTTATTCTCTAACAGAGCTTCCATAATACCTAAGAACAAAAAAGCATGAGCTTGAGAAAAGCGATTATGGTCGTACATTTACTTGAAAGGTGTTGAACTTTGCCAACAAGAATTAGAATTCAGACAAATCGTGGTAACATTCTAGCGGAATTCTGGAATGATGATGCAATTAATACAGTCAAAAATTTCGTCACACTTGCTCAGAGTGGTTACTATGATGGATTGACCTTCCACAGAGTTGTGGATAATTTTGTAATTCAAGGTGGTGATCCTACAGGTACAGGATCTGGTGGACCTGGATATGCAATTCCTTGTGAAACACGAGGACACAAGCAGAAACACAGGGTTGGCGCCTTTTCAATGGCTCATGCTGGAAGGGATACCGGTGGAAGTCAATTCTTTATCGTCCTTGATGAGAAAAACACTAAACATCTCGACGGAAAGCATACAGTCTTCGGAGAGGTGATTGAAGGAATGGAAGTTGTAAATGGCATCCGTCAAGGCGATAGAATGCTTAAGGTGGAAGTACTGGAAGTGGACCCTTTGATTGAAAAACATGAGCTTCAAAAATTGAAATCATGGAGATAATCTAAAAAATATAATGAACTTGACGGATATGAAAATTTCCAAAATGAAGTGTAAGTTTCTCAATTTATGATTCTATACGCTTTACTTTTTTTCATATTCGAATAATTAATTTTTGAGTTGTTGCGTTGAACTGAGAGCTTAAAGTACTTCTTTGCCAATGAGAATACACATCCATATGGATGGTGGAGCAACAAGAATTGAAACACAAAAGAAATATTATTGGCATCATTGGCGTCATCGTGTGTATTTTTGCAGCCATTATGGTGACAATATTTCTAGCCCATTGAAAAGAGTGACATAGTGCTGATTTGCTCCATAATGGCACTCTTCAACAAAGGTCACAAAACTTTTGTTAATCTCACAGTTCGAGAAGAAATCAAACCTGTGTATCCAAAGACAGAGAAGGAAAAGGAGTCTGAAATCAAGAAAATTGCGATTGAAGCAGTAGTTAAACTTGTAAAAAATGGAGGTCACAGCTTTGAAAAAACGCCTAAAGTCCATTCTGAATTGAAAGAAGAACAGCTGAGGGATTTACTGCTTTCGTATCTCAATATTGCTTTTGAAGGAGCAGCAACGCGAGAACCTTTCGTTAGGAAAGGAAAAACAGACATTCATCTTAGAATCGAAAAAGGAAATATTCTCTGTGCAGAGTGCACGTTTTTGGGAAGAGATAAACTCTCATACGGTCTTTGGTCAGACAACCGAAGGACTCGACATTGTCCAAAAAAACCGGCAGGGTGACAAGATGCTCAAAGTCGAGGTACTTGAGGTAGATCCAAAAATCAAAGCACATGAGCTTCAGAAACTAAAGTCTTGGCCCTGAAATTCAATATATTGGCCACAGGAGACGATAGTCTCCTGTTTTCCATAATCTATTCTATAGTATATTCCTCTCCCTTTCCAAGTAGGACGACTTTCATTGATGACCTTGACTCAACTTCTGTCTTGAAAGGCGTAGGATCCTTATCCCAAAGATGCATCGGTATTACGACCTTTGGCTTGATCATCAATGCCGCTTCTGCTGCATCTTTAGTATCCATTGTATATGTGTCTCCAGCTGGAAGCAGCGCAACATCTATGCCAGCTGTGCTCAATTGTTCCATCTCTGGTATTAAGTCAGTATCTCCAGCATGGTAGATTTTCTTTTCCTCAATCTTCAGGATATATCCTGCACCAAGTCCCTTGGGGTGAAACGGTTCGCCATTAGGTCGAAGTCGCTTCACGTTATATGCCTGAGTTCCTATAATATGGAATCCACCAGACATCTGCATAAATTGTCCTGGACCCACATCCCACATTACAATACCTTTCATCTCCTTTTTAAGAGCCCCTGGAGCAATCACTGGATTTCCAGGCTTACGGATTTTCTTGAGCAAGTCCTTGTCAAAATGATCTTTATGCCCGTGTGTCACCAATATCAAGTCTGCAGGTTTGAAATCATCCTTCTTCAGACCCGTGTCTTTTGTGGATGGATCAATGTAGACATTCTGCGTTTCTGTCTTTATTTGAAAACTTGCATGTGCTAACCATCGAATTGTAACAGTCATTCAAATCACCTATTTTCTACATTGCATCGTGGTCTATATCTGTTTCATATGATGAAGCGACCGTCTTTACACAGCTCAAGCATGCCGACTATGAGTTTCTGATTTTATCAGTAGGAGTTTTCCTGAAGCATTATGATAAGTCTTCACGACTTTGTTGTTTCATGGGTAACATAGATGCCAACCGTCTCCTGGATGAAAGAGCTCGATTAATTCCATTATCTCTGTATATTCATCCTCTGCCATAACAAGCCTTGGACAAATGGACACATCGTTGAGATATACAACGAAGTGAACATGGTCATACTCTGCTGGCCTGAGGAAGCTACCAATCAAATCTCCTTTTTCTAGCCAATCTCCTATCCGCACGCTGAGCATTCCCACTTGTTGAGCTCGTAGGATTTCATTTCCTTCTCCCTCAAAGCTGTACTCGAGGGTCACTGACTCGTTGAATCGAACCTTCATTCCGACTTTGTAAAAAGTAGTATTCTCTATATAGCCAATATCGATATCTTCGACAAGACCTGGGGCAGCGGCAACAACATCGGAGTTATTGAAAAAGAAATAATCAAGACCATTATGTATGAATCCCCACGGGCAGCTATCACTCTCGCTATACCCATCGTTCCAATGAGCAATGTCCGATCGATTACTGTAAATTACACCCATATTGTTGAGAATAGTCGAATCGTACCGTCCTTCATTATCAAAAGGAGCTATGTACTCTCCTCCATCCAAACCTCTAAGATAGAAGACTCCAGCTGTAATAGCCACAACCAGAACTATCCCAATGACAGAAGCTTGTTTCCTCATGACCTCTTTATAATAAAAGGAACTCTAAAGATTATCTAGTTACATCAAAAAGGACACTCAGTCATAACCTTTTTATCGCTAACAAAGACAAACCGGAACCACGAACGCATGGGGCCCGTGGCTTAGACTGGTTATAGCGCCGCTCTGATAAGGCGGATATCGCGCGTTCAAATCGCGTCGGGCCCACCATAATTTTCTGAATTTTCATTCATTATTTTATAATTAGATTGAATTTATTACTTGCCAAGTTTCGGGATTCTCATGAAATCTCTAGTCGCTTACTTCACGCAGACCAACAATACAAAGATGATAGCTGAAGCAATGTTTGATGTTCTCTCAGATAACGGAGAAGCAGCCATTGAAACAGTACGCAGAGTAGACCTTGATACACTAGATGAGTACGACTTCCTTTTTGTGGGAGCTCCATGTCATGATAGTGATTTGGCTCCACCTGTGAAAGGATTCCTAGAGCGTTTACCAAAATCTCCCAAGTTCAAACTTGTGGGCTTCTTCACACACTCAACGTACTTGCCAGATGGTACCAATCGAAGAAAGGAGCTGTACGATCAATGGGCAGGTCGATGCATTCCGACTTTCGAGAACGCATGTAAGGCGAGGGACATAGAACTCCTAGGACTCTTTCATTGTATGGGCAAAGCAAGTCCGCCAATTGAGCATTTCATACATCAAGAAATCATCGCAGACGAAGATGAATGGAATGATTATCTTCCAGAGCTTCGCAAACACCCTACCCTTCAAGATATTGAAAATGCGAAGAATTTTGCGAAGGAAATGATCTACAATCTATAGTTATCGACCTTGGTTGCTTATTTTTATCACTTTTCCTCTCTTCATTTGCATTTTCTCCCTTTGGAGCTTTAAATCGAATCATTGTGAATTAGAATGAGAGGACGATGAATCCAGTATTGCTACAATCACCCCTTCAGAATTTTACAGACTTGATTCTAGGATATATTATTGAGATCTGGGATTTTCTAATCTTTATTGGTGGAGTTTCGGGAGTCCTTATAGTACTCACTGGTGCCATTATTTGGCTTACTCACGCACATATTCCTCGTGGTCGTGGCCTCATCTTTGGTGGAATCATTCTTTGTATTGTAGTTGAGTACTTTGTATTGTTTCCACCAGATTTTGTCACTCCATAAGTCTATGATGATCTATTCAACCATACGTAGGTCCTCACTTTCTAGGACCTTAAATTAACAAAGAACCACTCTGATTTGGGTCAGTATAATGAATCCAGTGCTGTTACAATCACCACTTGCGAACTTTGCACAGTTGATAACATCATATTTCATCGAGATATGGGACTTTCTAATCTTCATAGGGCAGATCTCAGGTGTTGTCATAGTGCTAATAGGTGCGATACTCTGGTTCACTGAGGTCAATCAAAGTCGGGGAAAGAGTTTCGTGGCTGGTGGAGTACTGCTATCTATAGTAATAGAGTACTTTGTCTTATTCCCACCTATTTTTGTCGTGGCATAGGCGGGGATTATTATCTGGATTTATTCTCAACCAAGAAACAGACCTGTCCCTAATGTTAAAAACATCATAAGCGCATCATTATTTCTCGAGAGCATTACGAACCTCTTTTCGAAGTGACTCAATCGTATCCGGGGCATTACATACACCGAATTGGTCATGGTAGTCTCGATATTCATCAGAATCAAGTAATTTTAATATCTGATCAATTGCTTCAAGTTGCTCTCGAGTGAAGTACTGAATTCTAGAGATAAGAGTCGTACTTGTCATGGCATTTTGTGTTGTACGTTGAATATATTCTCGTAATTTTCTAGGTGCTTATTAGAACTGGATGTGATTAGTAATTGAACGGCGCCACGGTTCCTATTTTACATCTAGTGTCTGTCGTTTCCCGCTTCCCGGCGGTGTGGCGCCTTCACTCTATCTGTGCTAAAATTGCAACGAAAATACTAGTTCTTTGGGGGTGAGAATGAGATACACAATCAGGGGAACCGCCTGATGAACCAGTTTAAACGAGGGTGAAATCCACACCATTGCTTCTACAGCAACCTAGTATATTGAAATAAGAGCAGGCATATCACTCCGTCTGCTCCATCTCTTTTCAAACCAATTCTATCTCTCAACTACAGTCTTTCCTCTGAGGATGACTCTCTTAATTGATTGTGTGTCTTGTAGAATCGAGATATCCTCTAGAGGATTCTTTCCTTGAACAAGAATCAACAAATCCGCTGACTTGCCTGGTTCAATTGTTCCAACCTTTGATTCGATACTCATTGATCTTGCAGCGTTTCTTGTACCTGCAACAATGGCTTGCATCTCTGTGGCACCACCCAATCTCACGAGTAGTTCCATCTCTTCTGGGGTGGACTTTCCATAGTAGGTATAGGGCATCCCTGAATCGGTTCCAACCACCAGCTCTATCCCAGCTTTGACAGCATTTCGTACTCCCTCTTCTATGAGCGGGAATATCTCCTTCTCTTTTCGAACCATAAATTCTGGAAGGTCTCCGTCATCATGATGAAGTTGTGATTCATAGTAGGTCACCATGGTTGGCATGTACATGGTCTTGTGCTTCTTCATCAGTTCGATGTTCTCTTTACTGAGTGGATGACCATGAACAAGCACATCGACTCCTGCAAGTATAGTGTTCCTGATTCCCTCTTCTCCATAGGCATGTGAATGAGACCTCTTTCCAACTTTCCTAGCCTCATCAGCTGCTGCCTGTAGTTCTTCTTGATTGAACTGAATACTCATACTCTCTGTATGTTCAGATGTCATAGCTCCCGTTGCAGCCAGTTTGACATAGTATACCCCTCTTCCAATCTCTTCCC
Organism: Candidatus Thorarchaeota archaeon; assembly: GCA_029858305.1. Lineage (GTDB taxonomy): Archaea > Asgardarchaeota > Thorarchaeia > Thorarchaeales > Thorarchaeaceae > SMTZ1-45. The sequence continues at coordinate 175,737 of JAOUFI010000001.1, read as the reverse complement.
GGACCGCCCGTCGTACATTGTCAGCACCATCTGCCTCATTTGCCCCAGCGAGAGGATCTCTTCCACCTGTTATCGTGATCATTCTTCCACAGGGAAGAAAACGTGGTCCTTTGGCAATTCCTCGATCAATTGCCTCTTTCACCGCAAAAGGAACATTTCCCCGTCCTGCCGCATCACCAACAGTTGTCACTCCATGTTGGAGGAGGGTTTCCAATAACTTACTACCTCTGATTGCAAGCAACTCATCAGCGAGTTTCTGTGTTTCAGCCATGTTTGGTGAACCATCAAAGCAAACATGAACATGCGGATCAATCATACCTGGCATGACCACACAGTCAGAAAATTCAAGCACATCCATTTCCGGACCTATGGGAATCTCTCTCTCTAATCTTGAGATAATCCCGTTTTGAATCAAGATTGATACGTTCTCGATTTGACTACCATTTCCTACAATTACAGTCCCAGCTTTCAGAAGAGTATCGCTCATGGGTGTTCACTTGGATTATATCGAAGTCTTTGAGTGATATATGTAGCATATAGATGTCTATAGTTTAAGCCGAAATACGTACTCTTCATCCTGTATAGATATCTTACTCTCTACAACCTTTCCAGTCTTGTGGATGAATCTAATCATTGGCTGGTTCTGTGGATGAACATATGCAATGAATGCATCAACGCCCTTACTCTTTGCAATCCTCATAAGGTGGTTCAGCAAGAATGTACCAATTCCTCTGTTTTGATAGTCGTCATTAACAAGGAGTGCAAATTCTGCCTCATTTGTACTTCTGTTGAGAACATATCTTCCTGCACCAATGATTCTCTCAGTTTCGCCCTCTTCATCTGATTTTATGACAGCTACGACACTGATATCGCGTGACTGATCTACATTATAGAAATCCTGAAGAGTCTGCCTTCTCAGGCTCCGTAGCGGTGTGAGGAATCTAAAGTAGATACTTTCCTCGCTGAGACCGTAGAACAACTCCTTGATACGATCAGTATCGTCTGGTCGTATAAGTCTGAAATGCACATCAACAGGTCCATCTGGACCCTTGAATCTCTCTGTTATTTCATATTCAGTGGCGAAGTATGTCCCCTGCACAAGGAATGGAACTTGGTCCTCGAAGACATACCTCATTTTCTTAGCTGCATCGAGGAGATCGTTTCGGAACTTCGGATGCGCTATGGCAATGAGTGACAATACGCGTTCTCTGATTGTCTTTCCATGCATGTTCGCCAGACCATATTCTGTAATAATCACATCTACATCTCCACGAGTGGTTACTACGCCAGAGCCCTCGCTCAACTGGGGCACTATTCTCGAAACTGTTCCTTCCATTGCTGTAGATTGCAGACAAATGATTGCCTTACCTCCTTGAGACCTCTTTGCACCCCTGATGAAGTCAACTTGGCCACCAATTCCGCTGTAGAACCTATGCCCAAGAGAGTCTGCACATACTTGACCTGTAAGATCTACCTCGAGAGCTGAGTTGATTGCTATCATCTTCCTGTTTTGTCCAATAACATAAGGGTCGTTTACATACGCTGTATCATGAAAATGAAAGAATGGGTTGTCATCAATGTATTCGTAAAGTTTCCTTGATCCCATCGCAAAGCTAGCAATTACTTTTCCTTTGTTGATTGACTTTTTCTTATTGGTCACAATACCTGCATCTATTAGAGGTAATAGACTATCACTGAACATCTCTGTATGGATGCCGAGATCCTGAACTCCAGAATCAAGAAGGTTGTTACATACAGCCTGTGGGAGTGCACCAATACCAAGTTCTAGAGTCGACTCGTTCTCCACCAATCTCGCAACATAACTACCAATAAGATCTACTGTTTCAGTGATCTCATCACCTTGGAATTCTCTTAATGGTTCATTGAAGGGAACAAGATAATCAATCTCTCTAATATCAACAAATGAGTCGCCATGCGTTATTGGCATCTTATCATTGACCTGCGCGATAACAATGTCTGCGCTCTCAGAGGCTGCTTTTGTTATATCCACAGAGATTCCTAGTGAACAGTATCCATATCTGTCGGGAGGGCTAATCTGTATCATAGCAACATCTAGTGGCATTCTCTTCTGTCTGAATAGGTCTGGAATATCCGAGAGCATGATTGGTGTATAATCCGCGCGCCCTTCTGAAACTGCATCCCTGATGTTGGCGCTCACAAAGAAAGTATTATGCCGGAACTGTGTCTGGAATTTTGAATCTGCAGATGGTGTATCTCCGAGAGTGAGAAGGTGCACAATCTCGTTATCTGCCATCTGATTAGCATGAGCAGCTAACTCTTGTACAAGGTGGTAGGGCACACCACATCCAGTTCCAAGAAAGATTCTTGACCCACGTCTGACTTTCGTAATGGCTTTTGAGGCTGTCAGAATCTTACTCTTGTATTTTTGAGTCCAGTCAGTTGCAACCATATGTAAACCCTCTGTTGTCAAGGAGATGGTTTATACTCGATATAAAGACGTTTCCAAGTGACATACTACGCAGAGAATGGTCAGTTACTCATCTAAAAGTCGGAAGGCTTTTAGTGTGGAACAAATCGCAGAGGATGTAATTTCTGACACACTTTCAGGTGGGTGTCATATGTCGGAACAAAAAATCGGTAATAGAAACCTTGTCATTCTCGGCGCGCTAATTGTTCAGCTTTGCTTGGGTTCGATATACGCTTGGTCCTTCTTTCAGACGGCACTAAATGCTCCAAGTGGCGCATATCAATGGCCCTCTCTATATTCACTGCTCCCATTCGCAGCTGGTTTGGCATCGTTTGCACTTTTTATGATCTTTGCAGGAAGATGGCAAGATCGTGTAGGTCCCAGAAAAGTTGCCACATTTGGTGGAATTCTTCTTGGTGCTGGTTATATCTCCGCCTTTTTTGTTGATACAATCGCAGGTGGTAATGCACTTCTAGGCACAATTTACCTTGTCATTACATATGGTATAATTGGTGGTGCAGGTATTGGGTTTGCCTATGTCTGTCCAATTGCAGCTCTAGTAAAGTGGTTTCCTGACAAGAAAGGTACTATCACTGGTATTGCTGTAGCCGGTTTTGGTGCGGGCGCACTCATCTTTGGTTGGGTAGAAACCATTCTTCTGAGTTTCTACAATGTGCCTACCACACTTAACATTGGGGTGCCAATGATAGTTCTTGGTGTCGTGTACCTTGTTCTTGTCGTACTGGGCGCTCAGGTACTTGTTAATCCTCCTGAAGGTTGGCTCCCAGCTGGTTACACTCCCCCTGTAACGATAGCTGACGGTGCTGGTACTGGTATGATGCCTGGTCAAATGATTCGAACCTCAACCTTCTGGCTCCTCTGGTTGATGTTCGTTTTTGCTGCTACCGCTGGTCTCATGACCATTGGTAACGTGAAGACTGCTTCATTGGCAATTGATACCACGACAGATGCTGTGATTCTTGTTGGAATAATGAGTATACTCAACGCAGCAGGACGAATTGTATGGGGTGCATTATCCGACAAATTAGGTCGCGAAAACACAATGATTCTCATGTTTATTATTCTCGCAATCGGAATGTTCACATTTGCTTTGATGACAACCCTGTCCATTAGTTGGTTCGCTGTCATGGGAATTGCTTCACTGATTGGCTTCTGTTTCGGTGGTAATTTTGCTTTATTCCCATCAGCGACTGCAGATTTCTTTGGTAGCAAAAACGTTGGAAAGAACTATGGCGTAATGTTTACTGCGTATGGTATTGCCGGAATTACCGGAGCATTCGTAGCAGGCCCCATTAAGGACGCTACTGGGTCATACTTCATGGCGTTTATTGTGACTGGTATTCTAGCACTCATCGCAGTACTCTTCACTTTGATACTCAAGGCGAAGCGCAAGAATTCATAATTAATTGATTAAGAGGTCGAACTATTTTCTTTGACCTCTTCTTTTCTTTTTTCAGCAACCACAACTTTTCAATGCTTTCATTCCGATTTGACAAGCTTCATATAGTACATTTTTTGCTCCTCGGCTCATATCATCGACCGAATTTGGTGACCGATTTTGTCAGAAGATAAGAAGATTACAGTATATAGCCAGGAGGAACGGCGCTTCGACCCTCCAAAGAGCTTCTCCAAAAAGGCCTATGTAAAAAGCCAGGCAGAGAGGATGAAAATCTGGAAAGAGTCCATCGAACACACTGATACCTTCTGGTTAAAGGCAGCAAAGGAACTTTGCTACTGGAAGAAAGAACCGACAAAAGGGTTTGATTGGAAGAATCCTAAAAATGCAGAGTTTACGTGGTTTGAAGATGGCATTACCAATATGGCTTACAATTGTCTTGACAAACACGTTAACGCTGGTAAAGGCGATCAAATTGCTTTGATTTGGCAAGGCGAACCTCTTGATGAGTCAAAGACTTACACCTACAAGCAGCTTCTTAGCGAGGTCAACAAGGCAGCGAATGTTCTGAAGAACCTAGGTGTCAAGAAGGGTGATAGGATCACTATCTACCTTCCAATGATTCCTGAGCTGGCAATCATCATGCTTGCTTGTGTGAAGATTGGAGCAATTCACAGTATTGTATTTGGTGGATTTAGTGCTGATTCGCTCGTAGATAGAATTCAAGACTGTCAGGGGAAGGTCTTAGTAACTGCTGATGGATATTACCGCAGCGGCAAGACTATCCCACAGAAGGCTGGTGCTGACACAGCTCTCGAATCCACTCCGGTTGTAGAAAAAGTTCTGATAATCAAGAGAGTTGGAATTGATGTCCCATGGACCGAGGGCAGAGATGTCTGGTATCACGAGGAATACGCAAAGGTCAGTGATAAGTGTGAAACTGAGTGGATGAAGGCTGAGGATCCATTGTTCATTCTCTATACATCCGGCTCAACTGGTAAGCCAAAAGGTGTACTTCACACAACGGGTGGTTTCATGGTTTACACGACCCACTCATTTTTGAATATCTTTGATTGGCATCCAGGTGACATCTATTGGTGCACAGCTGACATTGGATGGATTACTGGACATTCTTACATTGTATACGGACCTCTTTCAGCTGGTGCTACTACCCTGATGTACGAGTCCGTACCAACATACCCTGATAACGACCGTTTCTGGCTAGAAGTCGAACGCTGGAAGGTGACTCAGTTCTATACTGCACCTACAGCAATCCGCGCATTAATGAGATTTGGCAACGAACCTGTTTTGAAGCATGATCTATCAAGTTTGAATCTTCTTGGTACTGTTGGAGAGCCAATCAATCCAGAGGCTTGGATGTGGTACTACAGAATGATTGGCAAGGAGAAATGCCCTATCGTTGACACATATTGGCAGACCGAAACCGGTGGTGTGATTCTTACACCGCTACCTGGGGCAACACCTACAATCCCAGGTTCAGCAACCTTCCCATATTTTGGTCTTGACCCTATTATCGTTGCAGAAGACGGGGTGCCTGTTGGTCCCAACGAGGGTGGTTATCTCTGCTTCAAGAAACCTTGGCCTGGTCTCATGAGAACTGTTTATGGCAACCACAAACGATTCGTAGATACGTATTGGGTGCAGTTCAAGAATCCTGCAGATAAGAATCCGATGTACTACACTGGTGATGGCGCTCGGTTCAACAAAGATGGATACTACTTCGTGATGGGACGCCTCGATGACGTTCTAAAAGTGTCAGGTCACAGACTTGGGACGGCTGAGATTGAGTCCTCACTTGTAAAACATCCCGCTGTTGCTGAGTGTGCTGTTGTTGGATTCCCCCATGAGATTAAGGGTGAAGACATCTATTGCTTTGTGACGCTCAAGATGGGTGTTGAGAAGACTGAGGAACTACGCCAAGAACTTAGAAATCATGTTCGAAACGATGTAGGCCCCATAGCTACTCCCGCAAAGGTGCAGTTCGCAGATGCTCTTCCAAAGACCCGCTCTGGTAAAATTATGAGAAGAATTCTCAAGAGAATTGCAGCTGGTCAGATAGATGACCTTGGCGATGTCACAACTCTGGCTGACCCCTCTGTTGTTGAAACCCTAGTCAACGAACGTCTGTAGAATTTAGATTACCCGGAGAGAGACCTGCAAGGGTCTCCCTCTAGATCTTTTTTAATCTAAGATTGTTATGCAGTCTTGAATCTGTAAGGAACATAATCGGTCATCTCAACATTTTTGCCCAGCAGCCTTAGCCCCATGACTATCTGTCCTCTATGATAGGTGTGATGATTTGCCAGATGGAATATCATTTCATCAAGCGTGACTATAACGACCTTTCCATTCCGCTCATCCTTGAAGGAGTTCACCGTTAGTTCATCAATCAGGCTTCTCCACTTCATAATATAGTCCATCGTGAATTTGTAAAGTTCACCTCTTGTCATTTCAGAAAAGTCTGGCTCTTCTGGTTCCTCACAATGCCAGTCATGATACCACTCCCAAGTATCTTCAGCTAGGTGAATGTATCTAAGTCGAATGCTTCCACCGGCTTTATCAAAATCTCGACTAAATTCCTCATCAGTCAGCTTCTCAGTGATTCTCCATATAGTATCGTTCGCCCACATTGTATAATTGATGATAGATTTCACGAATGACATATCTTTGCTATGCACTCATTTGTTATAAGTTGAAAGATTTCACCACCGTCTGCATATAACACAATCTCAAGAATTGCTATGGTTTCTCTTAATACACAGCCGTATGGTCTATATACCACCGAATCCATTGTCCAACATATAACATCACAAGGAGTCCGGAACAATGGGTCGTTCACGATTCTTCTTCCCGATAATATTTGCTATTGTTGGGATTGCTTCCACAATTTTCTCAATATATTGGGTTACAAAGGACTTTCCTTTTCTCAGCTTTATCCCCTTTATTGAGGGTACACTGTATACTGACATCTTAATTGTACTAGGCATTGCTATTCCTGTCATCGCACTTGAGTACTTCATTATAGCAATTCCAATGGCCGCTCTGATGCTCCTGTTTCATAAATTGGTTAAGGCTGCAGCCTTTGATACTGACATCATGCATATTGGCTCGAAATTTGGTGGTATCCGGATACTTCGTAGAGCTGCATTGCCAGCTCTATTTAGTGTGAGTACGGCAGGTCTAGTGCGCGGAATACTTAGTAGGTACCTCTTTGTAGATCCAGCAGCAATAGATGACTCAATCAAGTTTCTATATCCTATTAGTACTACACTTATGGGCGCATTAATCATGATGCCAATAGCATTGGCATTGTTCATGCCGACTTGGATTCTAAATGATGCAGGTATTGTAACACATCTCAAACGCGGACAATTAGAGGTGCGGCAATGCCCTGATACTGAAGGTGTGGGCAAATGGTACAGCAGCATGTTAGGAGGTTACTCAATACTTGCTTTTCCAATTGCTATGTTCATGGAGCACTTTTTTAATACCTTTGTCATTCAGGGTTTGGATATATTTCACCCAGGCGAATCAATACTTAGAAGTCCTGTTTTCATCAGCTTCTTATGGACTGCAGGAATTCCCCTACTTGTCATGTCTTTTGTTGTCCCGGTAGTGATACTCAACGAAGTTGCACAGAAGAAGTCAGTTGGTTTTATCAAGCGCATAGCAAAACCCTTGGGGGCAAGTGAGGTACACCGCCCAGTCATTGCTCCAGTCGAAAAAGAACCAACACAGAACGATGATAGAATATGACGCCATCTCCCATCTCGGATCTTGACTATTGGCTCTAACAATACCTACCATACTGCTTTCAGTAGCCTTAGAGCATTGCCTCCGATGATCTTTGCTATCTCCTCGTCTGAGTAACCGTTCTTCACAAGCCATCTTGCTACATTATCCATGGCTTCAGTAGCATTCTCCATGCCCCTTACATAGTCCGGAAGTTGATTCACGGGTGGTTCACCAGTCTTTCCCGGTCTGGAATAATGACCTAATCCCGCAGACAGTAGTCGGTCGTCTTCCAAGCGGTAGAATCCAACATGATCACCATAGAGCGTGTCTGGTCCACACCCTACATGGTCTATACCCATCAGCTCGACACAATATTCTAGGTGCGCCATATATGTATCAATCGAGGGAACTGGATCATCTTTTGTTGCTGTGTAACCTGGTGCAGCTTCTATACCTATGACTCCATCTGATTCTGCCAGCGCCTGTAGAACTTCATCAGGGAACAAACGCTTGATTGGCAATAATGCACGGGCACCAGCATGGGATACGATTATTGGCTTCTTACTGCCCTCTATTGCATCCAAGGCCGTCTTGTCTCCTGCATGGCTCACATCAATGAGCATTCCCACTTTGTTCATTCTTACCACACAATCATATCCAAAATCCGTAAGCCCTCCGTCCGTCATCTCGTTCAAACCTGAACCAAGCATATTCGACTCGCTGTAGGTTAATCCCATTGACCTGATACCAAGACCATAAAGTATGTCAATACGATCCATTTCATTCTCTATGGATGATGAACTCTCAAGTACCGCAACCCAGGCTAGCTTCCCCTCTTTATGTGCTGCAACAATATCATCCGGTCTTTTGCAATGAATCACATAGTCTTGATGGTTGATATCGCAGAGTCTCTGGCCTAGATCATGGATCATATCAGTCCATTTCCAGCCCTGTTTAGAAGTGATTTGTGCGCTGCCGTCCATCAAGTTATCAAAGACACCATCGAGTGGTGATTGACTCAGAGCCTCATAGGCCATGAATTCCCTTCCCTCTCTCCACATCTCAACCGACTGATTTGCATCCTCAACCATCAATGTTGGATGCTCGTGGAGATCGATTACAATGTTCTTCTCGAGAATTCCCTCTACTCGTTCCTCCTCGGTCTTTGAGAGTGGCAATGTAAAAGCCCAATCTTTCCTAATTGCATCTCTCAGTTTGAAGACCTTATAATCAACGCCTGGAGTAAGATACTGATATGCCTTGTAACCCTTGTATTTCTTCATCCTTCCCATTGTACTCATCCACTCTCATATTGAAATTTAACACGCAATATTTCCGTATTTTTTCTTAAAATTCACTGCTTTCTCTGGAAAGCCATACTTGATCCAAGCTCGGTATGCTGAGTCAAATGAGTCCCTTGCAAGTTGTAAGTATTTCTTATTGCTCAAACGATTACAGGCATCAATCAGTATTCCTATGTATGGACTTGAAATCATTGCAACTTCATAATCATACTTGACAGGGTCTTGAATTGCTATACGATTGAGGGCAATCACCCTATTTACAATACGTTCTAACTCATCGCCTTCTAGAGTCGCAGTGACCAGTGAGGAGTGGAAACTTGCAGACATTATATCATCGCGACATATTACACCTCGAGAAATGAACCACTCTTGAGTGTCAAGAATAATTTCTACGCATCTCTTTAGAACCACTGTTCGTTCCTCAGTTTCAAGGAGTCGTGCAGCTAGTGCAGCCAACGTTGTTATCGTGTTTCCAAGATTTGTCGCGTAGGCTTCTGGTTTTGTTATCTGTATTGCATCAATGGTATTAACATCTAGTAGTTTCATTGCCAAGTATACTAACCGTACTTCTTCATCCGATAATATGTCTGCTCTTGTAAAAACTGGACTTAGAGCGTTCCCTACAACAAACAACGAGAATCGTACCTGTGACTTCGGCCATTCTTCTTCTATTGTATGATAGATATCTGAGAGGAAATCTATTGATTGGTCTAAATGTTGTTTACGACTTTCACCAGTTGTCAGGAAGTAGTATTCTGCATTGGCCACGCTTAGACTTTGGAAGACACTATCCAAGGTGTAGCTAAAGAGAGGCACTTCGACCATCATTAGATCTCTGAAGTAGTCTCGATATAACATGAGAACCTCCTCAAGCACTTCTCTCCGTTCGCCAATTGTGAGTACGGGTGATTCAGCTAAGGCAGTCAGAATTGCAATATAATTCTGGAGCTTCAAAGAAGCCGTAACTCCAATCTCAATCCCTTTACCCTCTTTTTTCAGCTCCCACAATAGATCTGAATCAAGAACCCAGTTTATGTTTCCAAGGATACTTGTAATTCGTGATTTGTACATCCCTAGTTCATCACGGAACGCACCGTAGTTGGTAATTGAATAGAGTTTTTCGAATAATTTTCCTCTCTCGTCGATTGATTCAATATATGAACAAAACACCTCTGATTTCTCTCTGTACAGATTGAGTAATTTCTGTGCAAATTTCTGGTAGTCAACAACTCGAGCATCAAGAAACATAAAACCCAGTAGAAGATGCTCTTCATCGTCTTTGAATTCAAATCGATTTACTGTTTCTCTAAAAACTCGCGAATAGTCCGCCGGGATGAGTTCCCCTGCAGTAAAACTCACTAATGATCGGGCAAAATCCGTGAAGGGATAGTCTTCTGGAAGAGCGGCAGCAATTTGTTTCAGCTCTGTTAGGGGTGGCGAAATTACCTTCGTCATTGTGTGAGTCAAGGCCCCCATCTTAATGCAGAACACACCAGCCAACGCTCCCTCTACGTTCATTGCCATTGCGCATGCTCGATCAAACTCTCCTTGGAGCGCAAATAGAAGTGCGTCCTTTAAAGTCCCGTTTACTCCTGCTTTGAGTTTATTCCATCCTGTAACAGATTCCTCCTTGCTTAGGAGTGCTTCTACCTCCTGAAGTGATACTGAAAGTTTCTCGCTTTGTTTTAATGCGCTTAGAATTGGATTCCAGACACTAGGCAGTATCTCAAGGAATCCAGTTTCTACATGCTCTCTGGTATAAGTATGAATAATCTGATCAATTATTCTTTCATGACTGTCATTTACAGATCCATCTGCGGTTGCTAAGTCAGAATCATCAATTGCATCAGCTATCACACGAAGGAGACTGTCCATGTAGTCCTCCGCCTTGCTCACAAGTGCAACAATGGTGTATCCCTTTTTACACTCGGTCACAATTAGAGTATTCTCTCTAAAGCCGAGTTTCCTGACCTCTCCACTACCGATTACATTACTAAGTGCTTTAGCAGCTTCTATTAAAGGACCGATTATCATCTGACCGTCTGCATCCATAGCGCTCTTGACTTTAATAGGAACGCCGCCGGTGGTCAGGATACCAATCAGTCGAATCATATGGGCACTCCTCTATAATTTTCTTTAGACTCTATTGAGTGTGAAAAGGATTACTAGTATTATTCAATCCTCCAGTTTCTCCATTCATTCTACTCCACTGAATGTACACATGTATCATATCAAAAAAAGAATCTCAGTACATGCGATAGCGGAGAATAATCATGGATTGAGAGGCATTCATCCCCGCCACGACTTCTCATTATTTGGTCGGGAGTCTTAAATATTGCATTTGATTTCGGAGAATATCAAACAACAAGTACTTAGACTCTGCAGGCGATATGTATGTGCGAATGGTGTTTCAAACACGGCGATGGTGGAAAGTGGTACAATAATGCCAGGTTGTATCGAAATGAGTTGGCTGATGAGTACAATGCTGGCGAATATCTGGAAGAGCAGTGGAAGAACATGGAAACCCTCTTCATTCGAAAGATTATGGGATTCAACTCCATTGGTCTCGGTTATAAAATGCAGATGCCAATCATAGGACGATTAATTCGTAAAGTGGTTGAGGGACAGATACACAGTGAGAAGGAGAATAGAAATCCTGTTCGAGCTGATGGTCATTTCGGCCAGGTGCTCCCTCTCGAAGATGCTCAACATATCATGGGGAATCTCGCGGCTGAACCCATTATCAAGAATTACTGTGTTTGTAGGTGGATGCAAAGGGGTGTGAAGGATGCAGTTTGTATCAATTTTGGCCAGTTATCAGAGGTCATTGAGAAACATACAAGATACATCCCTGAGGGAGTCAAATACAGACTCGATCGCGAAGAAGCAATCCAAGCTCTTCAGGAACAGAATGAGAAGGGCTATGTTGCATCTGTCTGGTTCCAACCGGTACCCTACATCAATGCTATTTGCTCTTGTGAAAGCCCTGAGTGTGGTGGTCTCAGACTAAGAAATGACTTCAATTTGAAGACAGTTTACAAAGGGGAGTATCTCATTGACATTGATATCGATAAATGCGAAGGCTGCAAGTCTTGCGTCAGGATGTGTCAATTCAATGCACTTCGATACCTCCCGTCGGTGAAACGCGTAATTGTGGATTTGGACAAGTGCTTTGGATGTGGTGTCTGTCGACATGCATGCAAGCATGATGCACTGAATCTTGTCCCACGAGAGTCGATTCCAGGACAAGCTGGAAAATACTGAGGTGTACAAGATGACTAAAAAAACAAGCATCAAGTTGGACTATTCAAAGTGTCACACAGGAGCTAGCACGGACCCTCGTGAGTGCAGGAAATGCCTCTTTGTTTGCGATCCAGCTGTGTTTCTAATGCATCCTACGCTGGAAAAACACCCAGACCCACATAATCCAGAGATTTGGCGGGTCGATGCAATTTGGCTCTCTAAATGTACTGGATGTATGAAATGTGTGGAGGTCTGCCCAGAGAAGGCAATAACAGTCAAGCCTGGCGACTCGCTAGCAATAATTAGGGGATTCTGAGAGAAGTTATCGGTCGTGATTGAAGAATCACGATTTCACCATCTGTCCTGATGCACCATTCAATGTCTTGGGGTGATCCCATTTGCTTCTCTATCTCTATGCCTAGTTGTGCTACTCTTAATAATTCATGATTCTCTAGAGTATATTTCTCACATTTTTCTCTTGGTGTGGTATGTGTATTCGTTTTAGCATCTCCTTCTGAAGCAACAACAATGCTAGTAATCTCTTTGGCTCCCATCTCTTTTTGTATGATACTCAGTGGATTCTTTGACAGAATAAACGTATCAGGAATGACTCGTCCCGACACCAATGTTTCTCCCAAGCCCCAAGTTGCATTAATTAGCATCTCCTTTCTGTTGTTACTCACTACATTGGCGGTGAACATTACGCCTGATACAATAGCAGGTATCATTTCCTGAACTACTATGGCCATTTTGACCAGATTTATTGGTACTCCTTTATTCTTTAGATATATCAACGCGCTAGGCGAATAGACAGATTTCCAGACCTGCTTAACAGCATCAAATATGTTTGAAATTTCTTTTACACATAGGTAGCTATTTGCTTGACCTGCAAATGAAATATCATTTCTATCCTCAATAGTTGCCGAGGAGCGAACAGCATATCCCCATACAGAACCAATCTGTTGTTCTTGCAACCGTTGGAACTCTTGCGATATCTCTGATTTCAGATCTTCTGGTATTTGGTACGAATTCACCAGAGTTTGCAGCTTTTCTGCAAGATTGAGTATTTCTTCAAAGTCTTCTTCGTCTTCGAGTCTATCAAGAAACTTGTTGATTTCTGGAAGACTCTTTCTGATACGATTGAAACTGAGGCTAGAGATCGAGAATCCCCTTGGTACGCAAAATCCTGCAAGCTTCAGACGAGCGATGTTTGTTGCCTTTCCACCATGAGTTTCAATATCCTCTGGCCTAATCGTGTCTAGAGGTTGAACCAAAGGAATCCTGTTAGCGCGCACTTATGTAACTTCCAACTATTCTCTTATATAGAGGGCTCCTGAGGTTCCATCCTCAGGCTCAATAACTGCATGTTTGCCATGGATTTCCTGTGGATTCTCAATCTGCACTCCCATCAATGCAGGTATCTCAAACTCGCGAGTGACAATAGCTAGGTGAGATCCTAACGCTCCAGACCTGCAAACAACCCCCGCAAGTTTTGATAGAACAGGTGCAAGAAATGTGGTCCCTGCGTCATCCACCAACGCAATTTTTCCATTAGGACCTTCCTTCAAAAGTTTGACGACCTCCTGGACAGAGGTAATATACCTAAGCTCACCTTCTGCATTGAGCTTCAATGAAATAAGTCCGTTTCCAACTCGTTTCAATCAGAATCTGCCACCAGAGAGGTTTTCACTTCTGAAATGTTTTGTCCATTATAAGACTGCTTATGGTTTCGAACGACTTAATACTAGCAGTTTTAGCTCCAATATTTCAATGTGCACACACCTTTTCGGAGATGAATCACTTGGAAACTAGTGAAATCAATCAACAATTAGCTCATCTTTCTCAAGTCTTCTCTGACATTCTTGCAGAACGTGGGCTTCTGGAATCGAAGTTATTTCCTGTAAACGAGTATATCAGTGTCAGTTTTTACCAGACCTACGAACATCTCTATGATGTAATGACGCAAGTATGGGGCAAAATTACGCCTAAGGAGCTTGCAAAGAAAAGTAAAACACTGCTTTCTGAGATTCATGCATTATCAATAACTTACCTCTGGCTTTACTACAGCCTTGCGAGGATGGGTGTTATTTTCAACAAGTATGAGAGCGACCCATCGAAAGAACCATTTGAGCGTCAGGAACAGTGGAAATGGATGCTTGAAAAGTGGTACAACTTGGGTATTAACTATTTCAATACTGGAAAACCAACAGTCGCCTTATCAGGGGGAGTGAATCTAGCTCTCGGCGATGACAGTATCGATTGGCTTAAGAATCACCTTGAGCCTGTGACTGAGGAACAGGTACGGAAAATCCGACGTCATATTGGCGCAGTTGATCTCTATGCATTCATGGATGAATGTGAAGCTCGTGCAAAAATAATCGATCATGGTCCTTACCCCGTGGATAATAATGAGATTATGATTATCTCGGAATATACCCACCTCCATGATGGAAAGGAAAATCTATGGTTACCATGGTCTGATACAGAATCCAAACTTCCTTCAGCCTCTTTGGGTATCGCTATGACTCTGAAGGACTGTACAACCTTCTTCAATGACGTAGGTACTGTAACTGTTGAACCTGGTGATTATTCCAGATTTGCTTCTAGAGCTTGTGCATACACAAAACATGGTTTGAAGATTGTGCCTCTTGGTTTAGATGAGCTCTCTGCATATGCTGAGGCTGCAGATGCAGCACAGACTGAGTTATACCTGAAATTTGCAGAATGGGACAAGAGAACACTCATGCTCGCTGGAGCTCAAGCCTATTGGAGAGGTTATGCTCGTTATACAAATCAAGTTGGAATCACTGACAAAATAGATTGGAACCTCTCTCAATCAGTCATAGATGAACATGTACCCTTCTTTATGGATAATGACGCAGATCCTGCTTTCATTCGGTTTGGCCGATTCGATGATGAAATGGAAGAGGATCCAACTCTCTATCTTCTCCCCGAATAGGAGCGAATGCAATTGAAAGGAACGAGTACGCTAACTGAGATTGACGAATATGCACATGAGGCAGACGAAAATCCTGATTGGCGCGAGAGCTATTACTTCAATTGGGTGGACATTGACTCGGGAATGTCAGGATTCTCGACTATTGGTCTACTTCCGAATAGGAAGAAACGGGAGTTTGTGTTTGCTCTCTTCTATGAACAAGAACGCGAAGTCCACTTCAACGAACCAAGTGGTTCATTCTCTGCTGACCTGTCCAAATCGTTGACTGACGGAATCTTATCGTACGAATTAGTCACACCGTTGAAAGAATGGCGTATTGAATATAGGGGCAAAAATCTCAGTGTCAATATAGTCTGGCCTACAAGATTTACCGCGTATGACTTTGGAAGTGGCAGTGGAACATCTTGGCACGGGCACTTTGAACAGTCTGGAGCGCCTCATGGTACTATCGAGTTCTCTGATGGTCGAGTTGTGAGAATACAAGGGCTCGGGGAACGAGATAAGAGCTGGGGCGCCAGAGACTGGCATATTGAGAGTTGGTTTGCACTACATGCACAATTTGACAATCTCTCCATAGGACTCCGACGTGATGTGGTCAAGGGTGTGGCACAATCATCTGGAGGAATTAGCACGGTTGAAGGCCACATACCAATCAAGAATGTCGAGCTTGCTACAGAAACTCACAAGTCTGGAATGCCTATTGGTGCTAAGGTACGAATCATTGGATTGGATGATACGGTCTACAGTCTTAAGTCTCAATTAATCACTTCTACAAGTTTTGTTCGATTTGCTCGAGAATTTTCGGGAGGCTCGACTGAGCTCTATGAAGGAATGGCCACTCATAAGTGCAAAGAGCTGGGTTCAACTGGTACAGGTCTTCTTGAGTGGTTGTATACCCATCCGACAAAATAGTACGGGCTCCAAAGAGCCCGTTATACTAAGTTCCAGCTATCAAAAATAGGGTAAAATTGTCGCCAACAACCATGCACATAAGATTGCGTTGATTATAGCCCCAAGCCATCTACTACCAGTGCCGCGATATGTGAACAAGGTAATCACTATACATACTGCGAACCATGGAGTAAAAGCGTAGAAGAACAACCAGGAAAAGCCAATCATACTTGGAAGGATCGGCGCGCCGAGTATCAGGCCTCCAACGAACTCAAATGCAATTAGAATTAGATAGGGAAGGCATTTGATAAAAACTGCCATTGCTGACCACTCTAGTTGTACTCTCAACCATGATCCGGAGCTTTTTGGCAGCAAGATACTGGTAAACCAAGCTCCCTCTACTAAGGTGTATACAAGAAATGCGAGAAAATACAGGGGGACAAACGCTGCTTGCAAAAGTGTTAGGTCGTTAAGTCCAGGAAGGAAACTTCTCAAGTCCAATGCAAGACCGAGATCCACTAGCAGAGTCAATCCATACAGCCAGAGAAATACAACAATTGTCAATGCAAGGGTTCTGAGAAGAGTCGGTACAGCCTTCTCACCCCCAGATTTGAGCAATAATCGAACACTAAGATGCAGGTCGGGTTTCCGTTTAAGAATTATATGAAGTGCTCCAGCCGCAACAAGTCCACTTCCAATCATCCAAGCCATAACAGGCAGTCCATTAGATACTGGAAAATGAGTTACTGCCTGCAAAAGGGATCCAATGATAAGGAAAGGAAAGAATGTAATGATGCCAATTAATCCATAGAGTGTTCCATATTTCAAAATTGAACCCATGCTTCCTGTATTATCTTGTGGTGGAGTCTTTCTCAGACTCACAAATATGGGTAAACTCAACAACATTACGATGAACGGGAAGAGAGTTAGCAAGGCGCCAAGTAATGCAAAAAGACCACCAATCAACCATACTGAAAATATCTGGTGCGTACTATCTATCCAGTGTATATCTTCAACACCACCCTTCAGGCTCATCCTCATCCAATCGACACTCTCACTCACAATAGTGGGATCTATCGTTTCAAAGAGATGATTTGTTGGAGGAAAAATCGCTCTCCGTGCAGTATTATCAGTAAAATTACCGTATGTTGTATTTGGAACAACACCAGTCACATTGAAGTACGGGTCAAGTTTTGTGAAGTTACTGGGATAGCTTGACAGCGAGTCAAAACTGCCAACTGCTATGAGTGTGTTGGGAGTGTATGGTGCACTTGAACTAAAGCCTGCCCCAACTAGGACTAACGCGCGCACGTAAACACTTGAGTCTGCTATTGCGCTCCAAGAAATGCTTCCTCCCATACTATGACCAATCAAACCTATCTGCGAACTATCGACAAAATCCAATGAGGTTATGTAATCTAGTGCTGCTGCTCCGCTTCCAGTACCGGGATCTGAATTTCCATGTCCATTGGCATCAATTGTGAGAACAACAAAACCTCGCCTTGCTAATTCAATCCCAAAGGCCATCAACCACTCTTTTGATTGCATTATTCCATGAATTACAACCACTCCCGGAAGAGTATTAGTGCTTGTAGCATAGGTGGGTCGTTGTAATGTAGCATGAATATTAGATCCATCTACGGCTTGAAAATCAACCTCAGTGACAGCTACCGTGCCAAAGCCATTCTGGGTATATGCTGCCATACCGACCCCCGCGGCCATTATAATGAGACCGAGAATCAGTATTATGTATCTTCTTCTAATTGTCATTAATGGAAGGACTCCACGAATTTATGAAGAATTCCATGAATATTCCGGTCTTTTATTTTCCCCTATGACTCATAGTATTCATATACCATGACTTGAATCCATACAGCACTATGCCTAGTTGGGAAAAAATCTTCAAAGAACAAGGATATTTCTTTCTTGACCCTCATCCAGATATTGCGCATCTAGCAGAATTATTCAAAGATTATGGTGTCAAGCGAATTCTTGATTTAGGCTGCGGTACTGGTCGGCATCTTGTATACTTATCAAAAATGGGTTTTCAAATGGATGGGTTCGATTCTTCCCCTCATGCGATTACACTCGCTCGAAAATGGCTGGATGAAGAAGGCTATACGGCCACCGTTAAAGAACATCTAATGGAATGTCCATTTCCATACCAAGACATGTTGTTTGATGCAGTGATATCAGTGCAGGTGATTCACCACAACCTTCTCAAAGACATTCTTTTCACCATATCTGAGATTGAACGTGTTTTGAAACCAAGAGGGCTAATTTTCATTACAGTCCCCTCTCTGAGTCCAAAGCATATGAATCCAGATGGTGACTGGCAGCTTCATCAAGTTGAGGATGGCACCTATATCCCTCAGGCAGGACCTGAGAGTGGAATTCCTCACCACTATTTTACTGAGGATGAACTATGCGAGGTGTTCGGTAGATTCGAACCACTAGAGGTCTATATTGACAGTACTGACCACAGATGTCTACTGGGCGTCAAAAGATAGGGTACGATTTTCACTCCAAGCCAAAAACAGGGAATATTAGCTTCCGTACCTTATTGATTGAATCGTCAACTGCACGTTTGACCTTGGGATAGTGTTCTTCATCTATCCGGCTTGGTCTATCAGTCCAACCATCTCTTCTCATTTCAAGACCATATTTCTTAATTAGGTCAAGCCATTCTTCTGGTATTACTGGTGGTAGTGCAACATCTGCAAGCCCTGCAAGTACGATTGTCCAAACCTTTGCAGTTGTTACAGGATTATATCCTCCACCCCCAACTACAACTAATTTTCTACCTCCTTGGTGCACAAGTTGCCTAACTGTCATAGTCATACGATAATATGTATCATAAGTCAGCATAAGATCTGCCAATGGATCTCCTACATGAGCATCTGCTCCCACATCCCAGAATACTAGGTCTGGTTTGTAGGCTAACCAGATGGGAACGACGACATCTTCGAATGCCTTCCAGTACTCAAAGTCGTCAGTAAGAGGTGGTAGCGGTATATTGACAGAATAACCCTTTCCTTCACCAATCCCCATCTCTTCTGACCTACCAGTTCCTGGAAAGAATCCCATACTCCTCTCATGAAGCGAAATTGTGAGAACTTCAGGATCCTCATAAAACGCCTTTTGGGTGCCGTCACCATGATGTGCATCAGTGTCAAGATACAAGACTCTCTTCCTAGGATTGAGTTCCTTATACTTCTTGATAGCAACAGCTGTATCATTGAGATAACAGAATCCTGCAGCTTGACTCTCCGTAGCATGATGGAAGCCGCCAGCAAAGGACATAGCGTTCTTGAACTTACCTGAGGCAACACCCATTGTGGCATCGATTACGCCTCCGACTGGCAGTCGAGCATACCTGTGAACTCCTGGAAAGACAGGGCATTCATCAGTATCAAAGCCAAAACGGGCAGAGAACGCTGAACCGGTATTCCCAAAGAGATCAAGGGTTTCCACAAAGGATGGGTCGTGGAATAACACCAACTCATCTCTGGTTGCGTCTCTCATCTGTTGGACAGAGATGTTCGGACTCTTAGTTATTCCCGCCATTACTGGAAGGCTCCAAGTGACATCAAGCCGAGCTCTATTCCAGAAAGGATTGACTACAACTCTCATCCTATCTAATTCATCAATACCATCTAGAGCTAACAATTTCTCCGAACTATAGAGGGCAGTAAGTTCAGTCAATATGTATCCTCCACATGTGAATTGGCACAGTTTTTTCCAACCTAAAATCTACTTATGTGTGATGCTTGTCACTCTTCGAAAGCCTCATTATCATCGATGGAGAATAATGAGGTGTCATGTCGAAATATGAGCTGTTAAAGGAAACATTCCTTGGAAATCTTACGGAGCAGATTCCAATTTCTCTTTGGAAGCATCATCCAAAACTGGATCGTACTCCCGAAGGGCTAGCCAATGCAGAGATTGAATTTCATAGGAAAATAGACCAAGATCTTCTAAAGATTTCTTTCTTTGGGCATTATCCTTGCATTGACTTTGGATGTACGGCAGATTATGATGGTGCGATTACTGGCTCTACTACTACGACAACATATCCAATCAAAGACTCATCTGATTGGGAAACTCTTGAACCAGTTGATGTGAATACAGGTGAGTTTGGCAACCAGGTTCGAGCCGTAGAGTTGATCCAAAGGTATGCTCACGGATTAGTTCCCACTATGGCTACCATCTTTGATCCTCCGATGGTGGCAGATAGATTGTGCGATCGGAATCTAATCAAGTACGCTGATGAACAGCCAGCCATTTTGAAAAGTGCTTTGGATATTATCTGTGATGTGATGATTGATTTTGCCAGAGCGACGCTTGAAGCCGGGTCCGATGGTCTATTCCTAGCAACCCAGCACTCAACACAGTCTTCGATTTCAGATCAGCACTACAACACATTTGTCTATCCCTATCATCTAAGAATGATCTCCAAACTCCGGAGTAAGACGAAGTTCATCATCATGCACCTTCATGCACGAGAGGAGAATGAAGAGATACGTTTTGACAAGATTGCCAGAGTTAATGGACTAGATGGCATCAATTGGGAAGACCAGAGCTCTGCACTGTCACTCAAGGAAGGCAAAAAGAGGTCCAGAAAGACTGTGCTAGGTGCCATTGATCATAATGGAATCTTCAGAACTGGCACCTCCGATGAGGCAAAGGAACAAGTCTTGAGTGCAGTGGATGAAGCAGGATTTGAGCATCTCATTGTTGCGCCCGGATGCGTAATCACTGTAGACACACCACCAGAAAACATCATAGCAGTACGAGATGCAATTCGGTCCATTAATCCATTAAGTGGTAGATAGGAGAGAATTGCTAGTGACAAAAAACACTGAAGTTGCACGTGTTCTTAAGGAAATAGGTCTTTTCCTCGAGTTCGAGGGAAAAGAACCCTTCAAAGTCAAAGCTTACCAGCGAGCTGTTAGATCCATTTCCGCTCTCGGCGAAGATGTTGCAACACTTGCTGACCGTAATGACCTCACAAGTATTCCAGGTGTAGGCAAGGGGCTGGCAGAAGTCATCAAGAGCTATCTTACCACAGGGAATGTAGAGGTTCTCAATGAACTAAGAACACGTGTTCCAATTAAAATCATGGAGCTCGATGCGATTCCAGGCGTTGGTATCAAAACCATCAAGTTGGTCTACGAGAAGCTGGGTGTTACTGATTTGGACTCTCTTGAGAAAGCTGCGAATGAGGATAAATTGTCCAAACTACCCGGACTCGGATCAAAGACACAGGAACAAATCCTTGAGGGGATACAAGTTGCTCGAGGTGGACTTAGCAGAACCCTTCTAGCTGATGCATTATCCATCGCCACTGATTTAGAAAGGCAGCTTCGCAAGTTGCCTGGAATCAACCAGCTTGTCTTTGCAGGTTCAATCCGTAGACGAAGGGAAACAATTGGGGACATCGATATTCTTGTGGAAGCAACTGACCCGAAGCATGTGATGAGTACTTTTGTCACACTCAGAGATGTATCTAGTGTTTCTGCACACGGTGAAACAAAGTCATCAGTACGACTCTCAAGTGGGATTCAGGTGGATCTTAGAGTTCTACCCAAGGACGGTTTTGGAGCCGGACTACAATACTTTACTGGCAATGTCGATCATAATGTGAAGCTACGAGCCATTGCGCAAAAGAAAGGTCTCCGGCTTAACGAGTATGGACTCTTCAGGGGAGAGAATAAGATTGCGGGAATGGATGAGTCTGGTATCTATAAGACCTTGGGGATGGATTTCATTCCTCCTGAGCTGAGAGAGGATAAGGGGGAGATAGAAGCTGCTCAGAATAACGCACTTCCCGCCCTCATCGAGTTGAAAGACATACGCGGTGACCTGCACAGCCATACTGACCAATCAGATGGAAAGAATACGACTGAGGAAATGCTCGATGCAGCTCAAGCGAAAGGCTACGAGTACTACTGTGTGTCAGACCATACCCAGAGCCTCACGATTGCAAATGGGATGGATGAGAGCCGCTTATTGCAGCGTATAGAAGAGATTGACACATTGAATACATCCGGACGTTGGAAGATGAAAATTCTCAAAGGTGCAGAGGTGGATATCTTATCTGAAGGTTCATTGGATATCAAGGATGAGGTTTTGTCTCAGCTCGACCTTGTCACAGTTTCAATTCATAGCAGGATGAAGGACGACAGGGAGACGATGACCGAGAGGGTCTGCCATGCACTGGAGAGCAAGTATGTCCATATACTTGGTCACCCTACAGGTAGATTACTTCTCAAAAGACCTGAGTTTGAGATTGACCTTGAGCGCGTGTTCGAATCTGCTAAGAAGAACAATATTGTGATGGAGCTCAATGCACATCCACAACGTCTTGATCTCAATGCTGGTAACCTGCGTGCCGCGACAAGGATAGGTCTGAAGGTCGCAATCAACACTGATGCCCACTGGACAACAGAGCTCGACCATATGCAGTTTGGAGTATATCAGGCACGGCGTGGATGGTTGACGAAAAATGATGTCATCAACACGTTTCCCTTGAAGAAATTGATGAGTACTATTAAGAAGTAACACTGGAAAATCGGAAATGGTGCCGAGGATGGGATTCGAACCCACGAACTCCTACAAGAGTGGATATCTCCTCGGAGTCAAGCCTTTGGCCTGTGATCTTGAGTCCAATGCTATTGACTGAGGCTAGGTGACCATAGACTCTTGTGACCATGATAGGGTGGTCCTCGCTGACCTCATTTAGCAGTGCTTGTAAAGCACTAATGACGAGATTCTCGTTTTCCATTGCTTTGAGCAGTTTTGGCAGTCGAGTTCTTTTTGGATCTGAGAAGTTTGTCATAGAATAGAGTATGTCGTAAATTGAAGATGGATGTTGGTCAACTGTAAGAAGTATCTTTCTTATCAACTCTGCTCGCGAAGACTTCAAAGAGGTCTCACCTAGTGTACTCATGAAATAATGAAATCCAATAATATATGAAACGTTCAACGCCACTTATGTCTGATTAAGGAAACTGAATGTAATCCACGAGATACTTGAGATTCAGGCATTTGATTTCTTTTCAATCCATGATATTGGATCTTTTGTCGTATATTTTGCAAGCAACAGTCCAATAATGAGGAATAATGGGAATGGTAAGCTTGGAAATGGCACTCCAGCCATATAGCTGAGAATTAGGCCCGGGAGTTCACAGAATATTCCTACTATGACAAGTTTTCCTGAGTCTGTAAGATTCTTTTTGAAGAGTAATACCTGGTGGATGAATGCGAGTCTGATCAGACCAAATGGAAGTCCCATAATGATCATCTCCCATGTATTGAACCTGAAGATCGGGTAATCCATAGTCCCAAACGTCCACACCGGTGCGGATAATATAATGTTAACAAATCCAAGTCCGCGTACGAAAGTAATTAGAAAGGGTGTAGTAAAGGCTAATAGAAGAAGCAAGGATTTAATATTATCTCGCGTTAAAAGCTCGTTAGAATCAATTTCTTCAGAAATCTCCAATACCTCCTACTTAGTTAGAAGTTAGGATTTGTAATAAAAATTGCGAATCATTCCGTGATGATGTCGTAAGATATATCGAGAGCCGTGAATGAAGAGATGGTGCCGAGAATGGGATTCGAACCCATGTACTCCTACGAGAGTGGATATCTCCTCGGAGTCAAGCCTTTGACCTGTGATCTTGAGTCCACCGCCGTTGACCGGGCTTGGCTATCTCGGCTGTCAACGTCTTCTTTCTATCTTCACTATAAAGCCATTTCCGTTCTCAGTATGTTTTGCTCTACTTCCAGTAGACCGAATGAGAAAGCATTGTAATTATGATTATCCACCTGCTCACGAAGGTTAGGAGATTAATCGAGGTCTTTTCGTCGTTTTATAAACTCCATATTTATATGATTGAGCTTCGTATCATGGGCGTCACACTCTTCGTGGAGAGGGATGAAAGGTATGAGCTTCTTGAAAAGGAAAGTAATCAAAACAATACCAGCATGGGTGCTTGCCCTTATTCTGATTGGAACAGCCACTGGTGCATTTCTGTGGATTTCGAATTTAGTGTCAACGGATGTAACAGTCACTAATCCGCCTATTGAAATAAGTGGTTCATTTGAGAGTGTTCATTACGTAAGCATTGAAACGATCAGCAGCTTTTCATATGTACTGAATGATGCAACAAAGGCAGTCGGATACATAATAATAGAAATCATCCAACCGGGAATGACTCAAGCACAGATCGGCGGTATGGGTATACGAGTATTGAATGATATGGGCGGCGATATGACCGGAGCTTTGTATGACTTTGAGATTATTTCTTATGGCTTTAGATACATATTCTGCGACTCAAGTTATATGATTCCCTTTGACTTTGGTGAGGGCGGGATGGCCACAGCTGGAGAAATCTATGTGGGCATTACCTTTGAGAGCATTGGAACCTATGGCGTCAGTATGCAAATATCGGAAACTGCCTTGTAATTCTTACACATCTTGATACATGTAAACAAAAAATAGAGGAATTTCATCACGAGTTGTGATGATATTCGTCTCCTATCAAAAATCGCCACATGATGTACAAAAAAAATGCTAAAACACCGAATTCAAACAGTCCGGCAGCAATTTCGAAAAATCCATTGATTACTTGCGTTAATCTCGCCTCTGCATATATACCTTAGATTCTAATAATATAAACTAAGGGTTTTAGGAAATTTCGTGAGTATCTACTTAGGGACCTTCAAGATGTGGTCTAATAGTATCATAAAACTCAGAGATGATCTTAGACTTGGGATCCTCTGTTTCAAGGATAAAGAGGCGTATTTGCTGCCCTACTTTGATTTCTTTAACAATACCCATATCTACTAGTGGCTGCATGACACGATGTATAGTTGAATGTGCCAGACCTGTTTCCTTAGCAACCCTACTGAGGTTGAAGAAATCCTTGGGACGATCCAAGAAATGCTGGACTACACGTGTTTGAGCTCGGGATGCAAATACTTTCTCAAGTAACTTCTTCATCTTACTTCACCACTACTTTGAACTATCATGTACTACACAGGACCCAATCTTCTCTCCACGAAAAGCCCGTAGAAAGTTATCCGGATTAGTCCCGTCGAAAATAATTGTGGGTATCCTAGAACGTTCCACAACACGAATTGCCACAGGGTCGAATAGTTTGTACTCTCCTGCTTTCGTACCTCCTCCCTCAAGTATCCTTCTCAACTGGTCTATGGTGACAGACTCTAATTTCACCGCACCTGACTTCTTAGGATCTCGGTCATATACACCATCGACATTGGTTGCATTGAATAGTTTCTCTGCCCGGACGGTTTCAGCAGCTACCGCCGCCACTGCATTTGTGGACTGTGCTGGTATCAATCCCCCCATCAGTACAACCTTTCCAAGATTGATAGCGACCTCAAGTTCATCGAGGGTTTCCACAATGTTTGGGTAGGCTTGGTTACCTAGAGCTGCACATAGCAACTCTGCATTGTTTCTCGCGAGCTTTATTCCAAGCCAGTCACATTGAGCCTCGGTCGCTCCAAGAGACCGAGCGGCATCAATGAATGCTCTTGCAGGCTTTCCTCCACCCACCACAACGACAAACGAATGGCCGTCTTTTACAAGGGCTTTGAGGACAGAGGCATACTTCTTCACCCTATCGACAACTACTCTTCCGTCTTTGTCATATAGGAGTGAACCTCCAAGTTTTAGCACGGCTCTCATAGAAAGTCCTCTTGGAACGCCTTACAAGTACATCTTCTTCTCGTCATTAAAGAAGTTTTCTTGAATGGACCAGTTCGCCGAATTTTCGAACGAGTTGTTTCATTACAGGTTTAGTACAATGGATAATCGTGACTAACCAAAGCCCTTTTAGGCTATATACCCTCAGCGAGCCTAAGCGGCTAGAGCCGACCCTTGCTGACATCAAGGAGTATGATCCTTTTGTCGAAGTTAGAACCAAAAATCAAGTCCAAACGCTGGACACCTGAATCAGAGAGCCAACTACTGGAATCCTGGGCAAAGGAAAATACATACGAGTTTAATATGAACTCGGGGAAAAAGATCTACACAGTTGACACTCCTCCTCCGTATCTGTCAGGGCCCATGCATGTAGGTCAAGTGACTCACTATACTCAGATTGATACCATTGCACGCTACAGGCGCATGCAAGGTTTTGAGGTGAATTTTCCACTTGGAATTGATCGCAACGGTCTCCCTGTAGAAGTCAGAGTAGAGAAGGATCTCGGCATTAACATGCATAAGACCCCACGTGATGAGTTTCTCCGTTTATGTAAGAAGCGCTTGGATGAAGATGAAAAGATAGCAATTCATGCTTTCAAGAGACTTGGGATTGCATTCAACACGTACGAAGACACAGGTAGTTATCGTACTGATAGTCCAAAATATCGAGCTGTGACTCAGGCAACGTTTATTGAAATCTGGAACAAGGGGCTTGTATATTCTGATGTGAGACCCAATAATTGGTGTTTCGACTGTGGAACAACTATTGCAGACGCAGAAGTAGAGTATTCTGAACGACAGACTATTCTGAACTATCTACACTTTCAAGTTGAGGGTCTTGATCCGATTGAGATTGCCACCACAAGACCTGAGTTGCTCTGTGCATGTGGTGCAGTGTTTGTACATCCTGATGATACACGCTACTCTGCGTATCATGGAATGAAAGCAAAGGTACCAATATTCGAACTTGAAGTACCCATAATAGCAAGTCCAACTGCTCAGATGGATTTCGGTACTGGTGCGCTCATGGTATGTAGTTATGGTGATCAGGCTGACATAATGGCTTTCAGGGATTATTCTCTCACACCAATTGCTGCAGTTTCTCCTGAGGGTACAATGACCGAGGCTGCAGGCAAATACGCAGGTATGACCATTGCAGAGGCCCGAAAGGCAATTCTGGCTGAGCTTAAGAAGAGAAAACTACTCTTCAAAGAAGAACAATCAGTGCAGAGAGTGCCCTTGTGTTGGCGTAGTGGAACACCTATTGAGTTCATTGCTATGAATGAGTATTATGTGAAACAGGTGGAGTTCGTCGAGGAACTTCTTAACATTGCCAAAGAAACAACGTTCTTCCCAGCATTTCACAAACAGATACTCATTGATTGGCTCAACAGAGTGACTGTAGACTGGCCTGTGAGCAGACGCCGCTACTATGGCACTGAACTTCCTATCTGGTATTGCAATTCATGTGGTGAGCCGGTTCTTCCAGAACTATCTAGTGAGCCAAAGTATTACCAGCCTTGGCATGAAGATCCTCCATTCACCAAGTGTACTAAGTGTGGTGCAGAGTCTGGATTCAAGGGAGAGGAACGTACCTTTGATACTTGGATGGACTCCTCTATCAGTGGTCTCCAGACAATTGGATACATGCGCAATGAGAAATTGTTCAAGAAGGCCTTTGGAAATGTCCTTCGTCCACAAGGGAAAGATATAGTCCGAACTTGGCTTTACTATTCCCTACTTCGAACATTACAGCTAACAGGAAAACCCGCCTTCAAGGAAGTATGGGTTTCCGGTCATGTAGTAGATGAAAATGGTGAAGCGATGAGCAAGTCCAAGGGCAATTCACCACCACCAATGCCTTTCGTAGAGAAATATGGTGCCGATGCAATGCGTATGTTTGGTGCTCTTGAGGCTGGACTTGGCAGTGATGTTCGATTCTCGGAGGATCGTTTAGCAGGCGTGTCGAAGTTCATGACCAAGCTTTGGAACATCGCCCGGTTCATTTCGATGTTTCCAATTCCTAAGGAGATACCATTCAAAAAATTGACCCCTGTAGATCAATGGATTCTTGCAGAATTGAACAAGACTCTAGACCGAATTATACCTGAGTGCGAGCTCCTTGATTTTCATAAACCTGCAACAGAGATTCGAGGATTCACTTGGAACTTGTTTGCAGACCATGTAATGGAGATGATTAAGGGTCGCGCATTCAATACTGATAGTACCTTCTCAGAAGACGAACAGAAATCTGCATGGTTCACTTTACACGAAGTGCTCAAAAAAGTAACTCGAGCCTTGGCTCCGATAACTCCCTATATCACAGATCGGATTTACAGAGAGCTCTATGATGAGAAAGGAATTCATAGACAGAATTACCCTTCAGTACGTAAGGAATGGGAGTCGAAACTAACGGATTACACCGAACTATTACTTCAGACAAACTCTGCGTTTTGGAAATTCAAGCGCGAAAACGGTCTCTCTCTCAGACAAGGTCTTCCTGAGGCTTATATTTCCGAAAATCTAGAACCTTGGTGCAAGGACCTTCAAGCAATGCATGGTGTTGAGAAAATCAGCTTTGGAGTGCCCAAAGATGACAGGTTTATAGAAGTCAAGATTTCTGAGCAGGACAATAAGATCTACATTCTTCCCCCGTTACAAGAATAGATTTGACTGGGCCAACGTGAATTGGCCCTATCTTTCTTTATTCAACAACAACTTCATTTTCGTGTTCGATTGGACACTTCATACTATTAGCAACAAGACAGTACTTTCCTGCAAGTTCTAATGCTCGCTCTGTTTTGGGTATGAAATCTTCTGATTCCACAGTCACTTTTGTTCTCAGAATAATCTTAGTGAATTGAAATCCCTTCTCAACCCTCTCTAATATTCCATGTCCCTCACAGGTGAAAGATTTGAAATCAACACGTAATTTCTTTGTAAAGGTTACAAAGGTTGTCATCAGACAGGAGGTTGCTGCAGCAACAAAGAGGTCCTCTGGGGATATGATTCCTTCAGGCCCGTCGAATTCAGGAGGTGCGGATACCTGTATTTTTGGCTTACCTTTCACAGTCAAGTTTCCGACCCGATCGTGTTTCCAATCAACTTTGACAAAGTACTCGTGTGACTCATCGCTCATCTCTATCACCTTTGCCCACTTTGTTCATAATTATGAAAAAAGGTTTGGTTCTAGTTGTGATTATCCAACTACAATCTCAATATCATGTGATATCGGACACTTCATACTATTTCCAACAAAACAATACTTGGCTGCAAGTTCTAGAGCTCTATTGATCCTATCACGAAGGTCTTCAGATTCGATTTCAACCGTTGTTTTCATTTCAATCTTGGTTATCTCAAAGCTGCGGTCTACTTTCTCCAGAGTTCCGATGGCATCACAAACAAATGCTTTGAATTCTATGCGCATTTTCCTAGTGAAATTGATGAAACCATTCATGTAACAGACTGTAGCGGAGGCAACAAAGAGGTCCTCTGGCGTATGGTAGTTCACCTCGCTAGAATCACCTAAAGGAGTGCCTGTTCTGATGATTGCTTTCCTCTCGATTGATATCTCTCCACTCTTACCGCCAGTCCATACAAGTCTAACTGGAAAATATACAGGATCTTCACTCATTTAAGACACCTACTAAATCAACTATATATCCCTGAAAAAGCGTTTAGGCGTGGCAATAATCTATCTCTTTTCTGCCTTGAAAACAGCAAAGAAGGGAATCCGCTTTTCACGCTCAAAGAAAGGGTCATCAGCAATTGGTTGAGGCTCTCTGAATGTTATGAGATTGAAACCAGCTGAAATAAGACTGTTCAAGTATGTTGCCAGTGTTCTGTGGAAGAAGCTTATAGCAGATGGGAATTTGTCACCCCTACGAGTTGTCCAATATCGTTGGAACTCCTTTTCTTCAAAGTATTTATCGACCTTGAAGTACACTCCCTCTCTTCTCCCAGTATCTGGGTCCTTTTCACCCATTTCCCAAGAACCGGGTCCATAGAAATTAAATGCCGGGTGAACGATGGAAAAAACAAGATACCCGCCTTTTCGAAGTACTCGGTAGAGCTCCTTAAAGGAATCATCAAGACATGGAATATTCAGAAGGACAAGATTCGCAAGTATGATATCAAATACATCATTTGGAATAGAATCAAGATGACAGATACTTCCCACTTCAAACGTGATTGCTAGATTCTCCTTCTCAGTCAACTGTTTTGAAGTTTCTATTAGATGCTCAGACAAATCAATAGCTGTTACAAAGGCTCCCTTCTTCGCATAATATCGAGCTAGGTATCCCTCTCCACAACCAGCGTCAAGGAGTTTCTTGCCTTTAACATCTCCAAGTAGCTCCTCCACACAAGGGTTGAGAATATGTCTGTGGTGAGGAGTGCCGTTTCCCGCAATGAGATCAGTGAACGATTCAGCATTAATCTCCCACTGCTCTCGAATCCTATCTTCCATGAGCTGCCAACCTATCCTAGTTCTTCTGAAGTATCCATTAGTGAAACTAAATTCTATCCCATACCTTACGAACTCGTTTTCCAGTTTCATCGATGATTGGTGCCATCAATTCCTTTTGTGCAAGCCCAACCTCTGAAGCAATTTTCATGATTGAAGTGTGTGCTACTATCACTTTATCATCATCTTCATAGACTGCAAAACTGCATGGGAATATTGTCCCCACATCCTTTGATGCATCTAGAGCTTTCTTTGCAAGTTCTGGAGCACATGCAAGAACGAAAGAATAACGCGAATAATTAACGCCAAGCTTCTCTTTGAAAATGGTGTCAACTCTTTTCGTAAGGAGAATTCCAAAGCCCTCTCTCTCGCACGCTGCTTCGACTCTCCTCACTGCTTCATCAAAGGAGCATGAAACCTCCTTTCGCAACACTTCGACCATGTTGAAAATCTGTTTTTCTCTAGGTAAATTGTTTTCCATTCACTCCAAATTCACAATATACCAATCAAGATAAGAGGCAGGTCATTTTCGTGTAGTAAGTAGTGGAATGCTATGGCCATAGACGATTCTCTATATGAAGAACAAGCCGAAAGAAATCCAACATACGTGTTTGGCCTTGCCTCTCTGCTCAATGATACTGGGTCCGATATGATTGCCCCCATCTGGCCCACTTTTCTTACCACTCAGCTTGGAATAAGTCCTGGTCAAGTGCAAATTGTTGATGGTCTTGCGTTGATGATCACTTCTCTATCGAAGCTAGGTGCTGGTTATGCTTCAGATAGAACCGGGAAGCGAAAGGCGTTCATTACTCTGGGCTACACATTATCAGCATTCGCACGTGTTGGTTTTATCATTGCAACCATTGGATTTCAGTATCTCCAGATTCTGTTCTGGAAATCAATGGATCGTCTCGGTAAGATGCGTGGGCCGCCACGTGATGCAATAGTTGCAGCGTATGCCTCTGAGAAGACGAGGGGACGTGCATTTGGTATACTCCGTGCCTTCGATACGGGAGGGGCAGCGATTGGAACTCTTATCACATTCGTTCTCTTTGCGTATCTTGGTTATACTGGAATCATTCTATTGGCTGTTATCCCAAGTATTGGTTCCATACTCGTTGTTTCATTGCTAATCAAAGAAAAACGTGGGCGGGATGTTTTCAAGGGCGTAAGTTTTCGTGGTCTTGATACAAACCTGAAGATATTCTTAGTAGCTTCTGTTTTGTTTGCACTTGCAACATTCAGTTACTCTCTCTTGATACTATATTCTGCCTCTTTTGGTTATGATGTATCACAACAGACACTTCTCTATCTTCTCTTTGTGGTTGTATATGCTGCAACAGCATACCCCTTTGGTAGAATCTCCGATAGGGTCGGAAGGAAACCTGTTATGATTGCAGCCTTTCTCTTCCTAATACTGACTTCCCTGTGGGCTTACTCCTTCACCATCGATATGCTGACAATAATCCCCTTATTCATCTTCTTCGGTCTAATGAATGGTGCTCTTGACCCTGTTCAGACCAGCTTTGTTGCGGACCTAGTAGAGGAGGAACGTCGCGCAAGCATCATTGGAGCATTTCAAATGGCTGTCGGCATTTCCGCGTTTCCTGCAGGATTGATTATTGGTTACCTCTGGGATTCATTCAGTCCTCTAACAGCTTTTCTTTACTCGATTGTTCTTACATTCTTTGCGTTACTCTTACTTCTAGTCATTCGAACAAAAAAGAGTGAGGATTAATAATTTTGAATATAGGATGGTGGACCGGGCGAGATTTGAACTCGCGGCCTTCTGAATGCGAATCAGACGATCTACCGGTCTGATCTACCGGCCCATTGAGGAACTTTTCCCCTCCGATTTCTTAAAACCTTGTCTGATTGATCACATCAAATTTCGATTCCAAATGCTTCTGAAAATCTTTCCATTCTGACGAACTCTCTAAGGAACTCTCTCCCCTTTTCGGTGAGCAAATATGACCTGTTGTTACTCTCTGGATCCATCTCCTTAATGAGTTCCTTTTCAACGAGTTCATCAAGATACTGCGTCAACCGATCATGTGATAGATTTGCGGAATAGAGTATCTTTGTTGGACCTGCGCCTTCCTCCCCCTCACTCTGGATAGCGCGCATCATGTCTGCCAATATGCGCATTTTTGAGCGATAGGGTCGTTTCTTGCTCATATGTCTCGGCCTGCCTGATATAGCATGACCAAAAGTGACAAGAATCCAAGAAGCTGTGCTCCTTGGCTTAGTAGGTAAAGGCCGGGTGCCACACCTACCTGGGCCATCATGATATGGCTCACAAGTAATAGAACGAATCCGACTAGGACGTACCATGCAAACTTACTTCGTGTCGTCATATAATTCAGGATAGCCTGCAAAACAACTATCACCAGAAAGAATATGGCAATCACCTCCAAGGCTGGGTCAACTAAAAAGGTGGCCATTAACAGCATAGAGATGCCTGCATTGTCATACTCCTGTGGCTCTCTGTGGATTGGTCTTGTAGAAATGACAAAGATGATGTAGGCCATTATCCTTGATACGCCATAGGCTACTGTGACGATTCCAAAGACGACATCACTTGGTTCTCTTGCAAGAAAATACCATGTTCCGATTACACGTCCAAACATGCCTGCAGAGAGTACAAGAAAACCTGTAGAGAGGTCAGAAAGCCTCTTCTGACCAGTTAATCGGTATGCCTTGGTGGCATAGTACGTTACCATCAAGGCGATAATCCCACTTATAATTTCGAAGAGTAGGTCCAACCTTATTATACCGAGTTCCGCTTGCATCAGGTGACGCCTATCCTATTCTTGTCAGTTTAGGTCTTATTGATGATGGATGAATCATCTATGACTTTTCTCTCATTCGGTGACATATTCCTGAAGTTTTGGCCGAATTTAGTGCGAATACTTCTTCTAGACGAATCATCTAGTGGTATCGTTCATTGCGCCTTTATATTGAAAATGCAGTAAATAGGTCGTGCAAAACATGAAGCGTGCCGCTAAGATTGTTACAATCACTTCCGCCTTGGTCCTCGTGTTTGTGCAGATAGGTCGAATTCACAGGACCTAATACATGATGGAAGACACTGACAACTGCAAGATGAGTAGACAGGAACCACCTGTATCTACTTTGAAAGGCGGGGACAACCCCGCCCTTCCATCGCCTTCTTCTCTATTCCTCTTTTTTCTCTAACATGACTTCTATCTTATCCAGTCTGTCCTTTAACTCCCTGTTCTCTCGTTGAAGTTCTTCTATACTCTTCTTTAGGGAATCAATTTCCTTAGGTTCCTTCTTCTTGCTCAGGTCCCGTATGGCTACTCTGCATCTGCGAACAATCCCACTCTCTGCAGCCTGCTCAGCAAGTTTCGATAGGGTTGGTATCAGCGAGGGATCTTCTAATTTAGTACTTGCAGAGATTGCCATTGCCTGCACCCGGTATGATTTATCGAGAATGTGTTTCTCAATGAGCGAGCCTATCTCAGGATGTTCCTTCTTGAACCGTTTTCCTAGAGGGGCTAGCATATCAGGAACCATGCGTCTAATCAAAT
Organism: Candidatus Thorarchaeota archaeon; assembly: GCA_029858305.1. Lineage (GTDB taxonomy): Archaea > Asgardarchaeota > Thorarchaeia > Thorarchaeales > Thorarchaeaceae > SMTZ1-45. The sequence continues at coordinate 141,963 of JAOUFI010000001.1, read as the reverse complement.
CGCTCGTTCCAAGTTCGAGATACTTCTTTAGAATGTCTATTGCTTCCTTCTTCTCGGTTGCTGCAATTCCCTCTAAGCAACCTATCTCAATGACATCGTGCCAGCTTGGAGGGCAGTGCTTAAGGAATTTTGAAAGCACATCGAACGAGGAGTCATGTTGAATCTTCCCAATTGATGCGGCTGCGGCTGCTACAACAAAATAGCTCTCCGTGTCATCCAGGAGTTTCTTAAGAGCTGACAAGGCTCTATCGCTTCTATAAAATTTCCCAAGCGCGGTGGCAATTGCGGTTCTTGCCTTTGTGTCCTTAATTGTGGTTGCTTTAAGAAGCCATTCTAAGGCTGATTCTGACTTGATTGAACCGAGGACTTTTGCTATCTCGACCTGCGTACCCCAGAACGTTTCTTCAAGAAGGACTTTCCCTAATGCTTCCACAGCTTTTGGAGTTGCTTTTTTCCCTAATGCCTGTGCAGCCTTAATCTTCTGTATTGTATTCGTGCCTTTGCATAGCTGTTCAATCCACATAGGCTCGGGTTTCTCAATTTCCCAGTCCATGAGTGTTGTGTAATCCGGATCAATTACTACTTGCAGTGGCTTATTTTTAACTGGATAATAGAATCCATTTACTCGTTCGTTAATTTGCATAGCACAACGGGTTCGCGTTCCGTCGCTATTAACAAACTCAACAGTGAGTGGAAAAAGGAACACTTCTGGTGTCATGCCATCGTCTGTCTTTTGAGTCTGTTCGACTCTGACATGAACATAATCAACTAGTTCATTATTGTACTCGATTTTGATTTTACATTCCGGATATCCTGCTTTATACAGCCATTGTTCAAAGAACCACCCATAATCCTCACCAGTCATTTCTGTGAAAAGACTCTCAAGATCATGTGTATAGGCCGCTTTGTATGAGAATCTGGTCAGCCACTCGCCTAGGATTTTCCACCAGCGGTCTTCCCCTACAAGATGCTTTAGCATGTAATATCTCCAAGCAGCACCTGGGTATAGATGTGCATCGAACACATCAGAACCTCGTTCCCACTCATTTTTCACGATTGGCCGACGATATCTATTCTTGTCTTCATCAAAGTAGGACTTCTGCTTGCCATATTGGTCATAGAGATATTCCTCATCTCCCTTGTCATGACGTTTCCACTCATTCTGCATCTGCGTACCCCACCCCTCATTGAGCCACCCATGCGACCAGGTTCTGCATGTTACCAGGTCTCCGCCCCACATATGTGCTAGTTCGTGAGCGACCAATCCATCAGATTCGATGTCACTATGGGCTTTTTCATCGTGTAAGGTACCATCAGTTTGTGTTGTCGCACTGGCGTTTTCCATGCCTCCAATGAGAAAATTGGCTGCAGTAACTTGTGCATACTTAACCCATGGAAATTTAACACCCAGTTTAGACTCAAAGAACTTGATCATCTCGGGGGTCTTTCCAAAGGATCGATAGACTGTATCCCGATCCCATTTCTTGTGAACGTAATAGCTTACTTCGAGACCATCTAGATCTTCCTTGTACTCAACATACTCAGAGGCCGCCACGGTGATTAGATATGCTGGAATTGGTTTCTCCTGAACCCAATGGAAGGTTTCCGTTCCATCTTCATGTTCAACTCGACTCTTTAGATATCCATTACTCATAGCGAAGTAACCTTTGGGAACTGTAACAATCGTTTCTGTTGGGAACTTGTGACTTGGATTATCATACACAGGAACACAATATCGCGCATAATCATCCTGCATCTGTGTCCAAACACTAGTTTCTATATCTGGAAACTCAGGACAGGGATTAGTGAAGAAAAGACCAGTTCTTGGATGGTCGATTGAATAGCTAAAAGTTAGATCTTCAGGCTCTTTCTCATTGAGGTCATGAACCAAGTCCACAAACATCGCCTGTTCGTCAGGCATCATCTCAAAATGCAGAGAATTACCCTTTCCATCTGTGATGCTGGCAATCTTCAGCTCAGCAGCATGAAGAAAGATCCTCTTCAGCTCTGGTACAACACTCTCTATGCGAATTGAAGAAACCGCGTCAACATGCTCATTCTTAAGGTCAATTCTCCAATCCATTCTCAGATGCAGTATCTTATAATGCCTTGGAGGTGCCCATTGAGGTTTTGCTGTGGGAAATGCAAACTCCTCCCGTTCCGCATGAAGGAGGGCTTCAGCACCTTGAATTCCGTTTCCTATTAACGACTCAAGATATTCATGAAAATCAGTCACATAGGCTGTCTCCTGTGTATTTTCTTTGTCTATGCAAAAGTGGTCATTGTTATGAAGCTTCGTGCCAAAGCATCTCAATATCTTTTACGGCATTTTCAAAAGACTAATCCTGCGAATTTTTGTAAATTCAATACTCCCAAATTGTTTCCATAAATGCATAATTGAGCATCTGGCGGCCCCTTGGAAAGCTTTTTATGAGAACTCCTCGCGGGGGTGTTTGCTTTCGCATCATACGGTGTCAGGCCGGATGCTGTCGGCGAATGCCAAGCTATGATGGCCCGCGATTTCCAGATGCGATGACAAGATGCGGACGTGAGATAGACTGGCACAAGTGTCAGAATGCCCTCAGGTCTAAGAAAGGCTCAACATTGTGCAGGTATAATTAGGGTAAGCCATCTCTGCTAACCTCGTTACGCCTGTACTTCATCAAGCGAATAAAGTTCTATGTGTGAAAACGTTGTACATGGTGACTGAATTCTACTCCAGTCATGCCTTGCTAACATGTACAATAATTAGGACCAACTCTAGTTGATCCTGCTAGAGGACACTGCTATCGGCTTGGGGATAAGACATGCAAGTGGAACGGGCTCGCATCCGAGTCCGTCGCGAACGGCTCAGTAGTGTCGCTAACCTACCCTGTGGAGGTGGACAACGCCGGGAAACTGGCGGTAATCCATCATAGGAGCGTCGTTCTGGAAATGATGTTGCTCTGAAACGGATGTTCCAGGTATGTGGAACTCTCCGCCGCAGGACGGGGCGGCACCGGATCATACTTGTAAGTGGGGTAACTGCCCACTTAGGTTATGACCCGAACGGGCGATGTAAGTCGTGGCCCGGAGAAGGGCACTGAGACAAGGGCCCTAGCCCCACGGGGCGCAGCAGTTACGAGACCTCACCAATGCGCGAAAGCGTGAGTGGGCTAAGCCGAGTGATGGGGGATAACTCCATCTGTGGCGGATCCGTAAGACGGACCGCTAGAAAGGAGAGGGCAAGGCTGGTGCCAGCCGCCGCGGTAAAACCAGCTCTTCGAGTGGTGTCCATAATTATTGAGCTTAAAGCGTTCGTAGCCGGTTTGGTAGGTCCCTGCTTAAATCTGGCCGCTTAACGGTCAGTCTGGTAGGGATACCGCTTTACTTGGGGACGGGAGACGATGACGGTATTCCGTAGGTAAGGGTGAAATCTAATGATCTACGGAGGACCACCAGTGGCGAAGGCGGTCATCGAGAACGTGCCCGACGGTGAGGGACGAAACCCAGGGGAGCAAATCGGATTAGATACCCGAGTAGTCCTGGGCGTAAACGATGTCCGTTAAGTGTTGCATTGGCCACGAGCCACTGCAGTGCTGTAGCGAAAGCGATAAACGGACCGCTTGGGAAGTACGGTCGCAAGACTGAAACTTAAAGGAATTGGCGGGGGAGCACCACAAGGGGTGGAGCTTGCGGTTTAATTGGACTCAACGCCGGAAAACTTACCCGCCCAGACAGCCGAATGAGAGCCAGACTGATGATCTTGCTCGACGAGCTGAGAGCTGGTGCATGGCCATCGTAAATTCGTGCCGTGAGGTATCAGCTTAAGTGCTGCAACGAATGAGATCCCTGCCACCTAGTTGCCAGCCGGGAGCTTCGGCTCTGACGGGGCACACTAGGGGGACCGCCAGCGAAAAGCTGGAGGAAGGTGGGGGCCACGGTAGGTCAGTATGCCGCGATATGGGCGGGGCCACACGCGTGCTACAATGGCTGGGACAATGCGTCACAACGCCGAAAGGTGAAGTCAATCGCGAAACCCAGTCGTAGTCGGGATCGCGGGTTGGAACTCACCCGCGTGAACCTGGAATCCCTAGTATCCGCGTGTCACTATCGCGCGGAGAATACGTCCCTGCTTCTTGCACACACCGCCCGTCGCTCCATGCGAGCGGCCTTGGGGTGAGGTGTCGTCCATTGGGCGATGACGAATCTTGGGGTCGCAAGTAGGGAGAAGTCGTAACAAGGTATCCGTAGCGGAAGCTGCGGATGGATCACCTCCTATGCTTGTCCATCTCAGATGGACTTGGGGTATAGGCTGACGGGGTCAGGTATTCAGGGGTACTTTCCCTCGCCTGTCATTGTTGAGCCACCCTTTCATTTTTTCATTTGTCTATTTTTCTGAGTAGATTCTCTAGATGCCTAATCTAAGACTTACTTCTCTTCTCTCTAGGCATTTGTTAACGTTTCTTTTTGATTGCATAAGCGATTGCTATCGCTGCAACAGAAATGATACCTACTGTCAGCAGCGGCCACATCAAGTCAACGCCTTCAGACAACTCTGAGATCTCATAGATGCTAACGTGGGCTTGCCACTTCAGTTCCTCCTCCTCGGTCGTGACGTTCACCGTGTCCACATCGTAAGACACATACAACAGATTTCCGTGAAGAATTACCCAGGGCCTACCTCCCTTCTTGTGATCAGAGCGAGCAAAATCTGTGACATTCTCGATGTGGACGAGATTCCAGTCGCGATCGAACACTGCGAGGCGCACATTCGGATAGACTGGAAAGAAAATCTCAGGGTTGTCAGGGTTTCTCAGGCTAGTATCCAAGTATGCCAGATAGAAGAATCGTCCATCAGAGAGTAAGCCTTGTGACCAGTGAGCTTGAGGCATTAGATTCTTCATTCCGAGATAGTTCCAATCACTATCATATTTCATCAAAACAAGAGCACCATTGTAGACGTTAGCAGACACATAGTAGTAGATACCATCTTCATAGATAATGGAAGCCCCTGAAATATGAGGAGTATCATCGACAGTTACCATTCCTATCGGTTGGAGGTCTGCTGTAAAGAAGTAATGGCGAGAGGAAAATCCCTGTTGCCAGATTCCTGAAGGATTGTACTGGTTGCAGATATCAAGCTGTCCATTGACATATGCGACACAGGGATCATAGTTTCCCTGATTCGGTTCTTCGAGTGGGAAAAACAATTCTTCCAAGCGTGTCCAATTAGTTGCATCATATTTGATTATAGTCCAGCCATACTCTGGGTTGGTCTGCGAAACGAAGGCACAATAGTAGGTATTGTTGACCATACAGGAACCCGAATCACCCGCCCCAGGCACATTGGGGTACCATTGGATGATTCCGGACTTGCCAGTTTCCTGCATGTCCAAGTTGTACTCTTTAAAGGCATATCCTGCTCCTAAGGATGTGTTCGGTTCTGTACTTGCCTTTATTCCAAATGTGACAACAAAACGACTAGTTGCTGGTACATAATTGATGCGGGCAAAGCTACCGGTTAGAAATTCATCATCTGGCGTTACCTGAATGCTGCGTACGAACTCAATGGGCGGTTGTTGAGCCCCCACGGTTGCGGATGCTGGCAAGCTATACTCGGCCAAAAGCAAACACAGCAATACTGTTAATGACGGAAGCAGCGTCCTTAAGAACTTGCATTTTGGTTTCCAAAAAGGACGCGACAGCAACCGCTCAGCTCGTTTCTTTTTAAATTCATACAGATTCTCACTCACGGGCTCACTCAATCCCTGCAATTAACTCCTAAACCGAAATACGACTGCTAACACACAGATAAATCCTCTGAAGTTCAGACAGCAATCACCTATGTATACTTCTTTCTTTGCCCATTTCATCAGATTCTCTCATATAGGGATACAAACGGTTGTAATAGATTAGTACCGATGAACTTGGGGTAGAGGCTGACAGGGTCAGGTAATCAGGGGTACTTTCCCTCGCCTGTCATTGTTGAGCCACCCTCTCATTTCTCGTTCTTGCATTTGCTCGTCAATGACCAAGTTTGAATGGAGAAGTATCAGGTTTCTCTATAGCTGAGTCTTAGTATGGCTAAGGCAATTGCTGATAGGCCAAAGGCAATAGCAGCTACTTGGAACCCACTGGTCAGTATAGCCGCATTTGCATAAGATGATACAGTGCCAGTAAGAAAGACTGCCAATAATGACAATGCTACGAGAACACAAACTACTACTGATAGAATTTTGGGATAATTAATCGCGAATTCCTCCTCACACGCTTTTTCGAGGGCATCCAATGCGCCCTCTTTCTATATCCCTCTTCTCTTAGCTTTTATTCCTTTGTGTGCAACTGTCAAAATATCGTTGAGCTGTTCTCTTCACCATATAATGACCTCTCAGTTGATTGAAACGAAAACTGATTCAGAGAAACAATGACCTCTAAACTGATAAGGCAAAAAACAGAATATACAATAGATAGAAGGTCAAACGATGCCACCCTCTGCAGTCAAGACCATCAGAGATCTACTCTATTGGCAATATTCCAAGATTATCTCAGCCTCAGCAGGAATCGGGAAGAATCAGTTTGGCTTCATAATGAATCGTTTCAAAAAGCTCCAATCTGGAAAGATTGAATGGTCAGGGTCCATTCAAGAGTACATTCGCGAACGAGAAATGCCAAACCAATGCATCTATTGTGGAGCAACAGAGAACCTCTCTTACGACCACCTTGCACCTAGAAGTAAAGGCGGACCCGATACTTCCGACAATGTTGTAATGGCTTGTAGGGAGTGCAACTCCTCAAAGGGAGGAAGAGGCTTGTACGAATGGTTCAAACTGGACAAACGAAACGAAGTTCCTCGGATAGCCGAAGGAAAGTACCTGAAACTCCTCTATCGCTTACATGAAGAAAAAGGAAATCTGGACTTAGGAAGAGAGCAGCTCGAAACGTTGTGCTTGAATTGTGAACTAGGTTATCTTTGTGATGAATCCACTTTAACGGTTTATTGTCTAGAGAGTGTTTTAGCAAAGAATCCGTAGCGGAAGCTGCGGATGGAAGAAGATGAGAGTCATTCTCACTTCCATCAATCACCTCCTATGTATTCTATCTCATAGAGGTAGAAGCAGCTGTTCCTGTTCTTCGGAGCAGGAAGAGGTACGGGCCTCGACGGGGTCAGGTATTCAGGGGTACTTTCCCTCGCCTGTCATTGTTGAGCCACCCTTTCTATTTTGTAGTAGTTTATCATTTTCAGTTTGTATTCTATTATGTGAATATCCAAAATGAAGTTGACTGCATTAATCAGACATCTCGTGAGGAGTTTGCAAGCAGTACCGACCTAGCCATGGAAAAGACCATGGAAACACATTTCTAAATCTGAAGTATTAGACATCACATGGATGTTTTTCTCTCTGAAGATGCTATCAGACGAATCCGTTTAAGATCACAACAACTCGAACCAAGAAATGAATCTCGGGATGTAGCCAGTATTGTAGCTAGAGTATTTGGTATTCAAGCTCAAGAAGTTTCAGCAGCAAATATCGGTATCCAAGCTCGGAGTAGAGGTTTGACAATCAAAGATATAGACCAAAGCCGCTTTTCTTCTCAGTCCATTATACGGACTTGGTGTATGAGAGGGACACTACACTATCTTGCATCTGAGGATGTTTCTTGGTTATTATCGCTATGTGGATCAACATTTGCTTCACGGAGTCGTAAAAGGCTCAATAATCTAGGATTCAATGATAATCTTGCAGAAACAGCGATAGAAATTATCTTGGATAGTGTAAAGAAACATGGGCCACAAACCCGTGCTGAGATAATTGAAACTCTTCTAAATCATGGCATGACTTTTGACAGGAAAGGTCAGGCACCATATCACCTCATTCGTCGTGCCGCGTTACTTGGACATATCTGTGAAGTTGCTCCGAAAGGAAAAGAGGAAGCCTTCGGGTCATTAGGTGATTGGGTGGATCTCAAACCGTTAGAAAAAGAGAATTCCATGTTACATGCGCTTGCTCTTCGATACCTATCTGCATATCAGCCAGCAACAATAGAAGACCTGTCATCTTGGTCAAAATTGCCAATGAGGAGGCTTCGAAAAGCTTGGGCTACTCTTGATCCAATAACAACGGAAGTCACCAGTGGCAAAAATCCCATGAAAATGCTAACTAAAGACTTAGAACTTGAACGTGGCAATGAGAGGCCGTCTGTTCGTCTTCTTCCTGCTTTTGATAACTATCTGCTTGGGTATTCAAATCGAAAACATGCAGTTTCCAATGAAGATGAGCCAAAGGTTTGGCCAGGTGGTGGCATAATTCGTTCCACTGTCATTTATGATGGATGGACAATTGCGACTTGGAAATTCGGAAGACGCAAAAAACAACCATCTATCCTCATTACTCCTCTTGACACAATTCACACCGATATTGACACCTTATTAAAAGAAGAAGTGGATGAATTGAATAGATTCTTCGGAAAGTATCACAATTACGAATATACTTGAATCGAGATAGAATTATGTTCATGAGTACCACAAAGGCAATACGCCCCATACTTATATTGCAACAGAAAATTAATTATCGTTTAGTGATTCAATAAGGGAACAGAATCTATGAAGTTATAAGTAATTATCAACATTATAAGTTATGATAGATATGGGTGAAACAACTACTATTCCCTTATCAAAGGAAACTCGTGATCTCTTGAAGAAGTATGGTCAGAAAGGTGAAACCTACGATGAGTTAATCCGCCGCCTCCTTGAAGTTGCAGAGCAGGTTGAGTTTGCGAGAAGACAGAGACGAATTCTCGAAGAAGAGGAGTTCGTTCCCCTTGACCACGTATAGTATCTTCTTATCCAAGACTGCAGTGGCTCAATTGGACCTGTTAGAGTTTAGGCAGAAGAATCGAATCAAAGCCGGACTAAAGGAGCTTGAAGATGACCCGTTTCGAAGACGGTCTGGGGCTGACATCAAGAAACTCATCTCTCACGATGAACCACCTCTTTTCCGATTACGCATTGGTGATTATAGAGCAATCTACTTTGTAGTAAATCATGATGTTCGAGTCACTGAAATAATCCATAGAAGCCGAGGTTACAAGTGGTTGGAATAATCTCTCTCAGATAGGTAGAAGTAGAGGCTGACGGGGTCAGGTATTCAGGAGTACTTTTCCGTACCTGTACTGTTGAACCACCCTTTCATTTTTGCCCGGAGATAGGATTTGTTAAAAGACTGATTTTCGATATTGCACGTACTAATGTCATCGATAAACATTCCAAAAGTAGCAGAGGATGCTATTAGGGAAACTCCCAAGTGGGCAAGACCACTTGGTACCGATCCTAGACTGGAGTTAGTTAGTTGTGATGAACCCTTCACAAGATACAGGACAATTGTAGATTTACTATGTATTCCAGAAACTGATCCCTCTGTTCGCAAGCAACGAGAATTAGTTTTATCCGATGAAAGAGTGAAATCGCTCATTAACAGCCTTCCCAAAGACTGGTCTAGCTATTTAGTGAAGGGACACGATAAATCAGATTATCCTCCATCTGTTTTACTACTCCTCTTTGACTTTGGAGTAAAACCGACCGATGATCAGCGCATTGATGATTTGCTAAATCAGATGAAAAGTCTACAAGATGATAATGGGAGGTTCTTATCATTAGCTAGATTTCCAAAGAAGCAACCTGAACTTGGCTCCAATCTTTGTGACACACATATCATTACCGAAACACTGCTACTTGGTTGTTATCAAAACTCCAAAGAAGTTCGAAATGCACTAGCATTTATCACTGACCATCTCAAGGTCACGAATCAAGGAATAGCTTGGAAATGTGAACCTAATAGTGTCAATAATGCCCGTGGTCCGGGAAAAAGGGATGATATATGCCCTCAAGTGACTCTTGAAGCTCTACGGCTGTTCTCCCTATTGTCGGAAGATATGCGACCAAAGAATCTGGTTACTGCAGGAAAGGTGATTCTGAGCTGTTGGGAGAGATCAAAAGAAGAAAGGCCTTACATGTTTGGTCATGGTACGAGATTTCGAAAGCTTCGTCCTCCCTTTTTCTGGTATAACATTGGTGAAGTGCTTGATACATTGAGCCGCTATCAAGTACTGTCAAAGGAACCAGCTTTCCAAGATATGCTATCAGTAGTTATATCAAATGCTGATAAAAAAGGGCATTTTACACCTGAGTCGACATATCGTGAATTCAAAGATTGGTCTTTTGGTCAAAAGAAAGAGTGGTCTCCGTGGACTACTTTCTTTATTTGTAGAATCCTGAAAAGAGTTTATGGATGATACAAGTCATCCATCTCATATGGACTGGGGTATAGGCTGACGGGGTCAGGTATTCAGGGGTACTTTCCCTCGCCTGTCGTTGTTGAGCCACCCTTTCTCTTTTGCAATATGCTTCAGAATAAGTTGAATCAATTTTCATCCTTTTTTCCTGACTAAGGTTCAAAACATACATATATGCGATACTTGACGAATCAAATCCTGGAGTTGGTACGTAATTTGGGGACATTCGAAGAGGATTTCATGCTTCCTCCTGAATCTTCTATTCAGGATGCGTTTGACGGAATTGAACACTGGACGCGAGTTATCCCTATTGGAACGAAGTACCATTTATTGATGGGAGGTAACTCTGCCCAGTTGATAACAGATTGGCAGGTTGGAATAATACTGCCCATTAACCCTTTGAACCCATTCAAAGTTCTCGACGCTATCAAAGCAACCAGTAAGAGTGTGGTCTATATGTTAATCGAGCTTACGTTCACCGAGATGACGAATGGTGTTAAGGTGCATGCTGTGTTATCAGGAGCGATAGACCGCGGAATGGGAGACTACAGAAATCTCAGGACACATCTGTCAACGGGAAGTGGCATCCCGGATAGAGCGTTCGATCAGTACCTCACAGAACAGACCAAAAAGCACTCACCCGAGCCCGAATTAAGAAAATTGGGAGGGAACGTCCCCGAGACCCAACAAGGTTCAACCCAGAATTGTCCATCTTGTAATTCAGAGATTTCAATTAGTGGCATAATAAGGCCAGATGGTTTTGTAGTCTGTCCGAAATGTTTCAAAAAATTCAAGCCCTAAAAGATACAATTACTGAAAACAAGTAACTTCCATCTCAGATGGACTTGGGGTATAGGCTGACGGGGTCAGGTATTCAGGGGTACTTTCCCTCGCCTGTCATTGTTGAGCCACCCTTTTCCTTTTTCCATATATCTATCTCCCAGTTGGTTCCCTGATTGTATTATTTTGTGTGAATCAATTTTTCTAAACTAGTCGCACAATTCTTTGTTAAGTGGTATCTTTTTGCTTGTTTTTCATTATTGAATTCCAATGGATGAAACTATATATCATGATAAAACAGCCAAAAAACTCCAAGTAAAGTACGAAGATTAGTGAGTGCTGTAATGGAAATCCGGGAAATGTCAAGATCAATCCTAATGTCAACACTGCTGCTAGGATGCGAAAGATACATTTTGGTCGGTTAGATTTCAGCTCTTCAGATGAGTATAATAAGTTTTCAGAGCTTTTGCTCCATTCTTGATTATTTGACAAAATGAACAGCCTGTGTGTAATATTTGCTTGAACGAATAAATAGTTCATGATGGTTAGAAGTGGAGGCTGACGGGGTCAGGTATTCAGGGTTGCCGCACTAAGACCAGATTTTCTCCCTTTTTTCAGCTGCCAAATCAGCACAATGACAGCAGCTAAACCTCCAATGAGTAAGAAATGCTCCGGGCCTACTGTGAACCCGCTAATCTCGCCAATCTCTAGAATGACGAATCCGTTCTCTTGGTCCGTCATATAGACTAGATTACCAACAACTTCAATACGACATGGTTTGCCGCCATCAAAATAACGGGCTACTTCACTAAGTTGATTTGGAATAGAAATATCCAGCAGTAGAAGACCTAATTCATAATCGCAGAGAAAGGCAAGATTGCGATCTTTCTCAATATATACAGAAAACGTGCTCAGACTTTCATTGAATTCCGTTAGCACTCTGATGTTTGATATGTCGCTAATATTGAGCACTTTAAAGCTCTTATCCCAGTAACTTAGAAAAGCTAGGTTTCCTACGATTTCAAGGTCTCCTAATTCTGCATTACTAGTTGATTCTCCTTCATACTGTCCGAGTTGTATTGGATTTGTATGGTTACTAATGTTAAAAACAGTAAATCCCGCATAACTTGTCGTCAAAAATGCGAGATTCTCCACAATCTCAATATCTGTTGCATCTCCAACTGTAGTATGATTTCCTAATAACACGGGTTCCGTAGGGTCTGTGATATTGACTACCGTCAGTTTGTCACCACTACCCATAAACCCATTGGCCACAAAAGCAGTGTTTCCTATTACTTCTACATCCCATGCATAATCACCAGTATACTGGTTCAAAACAACAGGATTAGACACATCTGTAACATCAATGATTTTGAGTCCACCCTGGCCATCACCAATGTACATTAGATTATCACGCACGACGAGTTGGTGAGCATATCCACTCAAAGAAGAAGACACGTTCGCTATCCCAGTTGGGCTATGGGGGTCGCTTATGTCAAAGATTTTGATTCCCGAGTAACCACACGTAACACAGGCTATGTCATTTTCTGGATCAATCCACAAATCGTAAGCGTCACCAGTATCAATTTGTCCCGTTTTTGTTAGCACTATTTGATTCGCGCTTGCTCCTTCCACGAAAAAGCTTGGTATTGCGTTTAAAATGAGGACTAAACCTAGAACGCAAGTGATCACAATGAGTCTGGTCTTCATCATCCTTTACTTCCTAGCCAATTTGCATCTATGCCTCAATTTCCATTCTCGCAATTTTCAAAATGCATGAAGATAGAGTGAAGTACCATGAGTGAGAGCGGTTTATTGAATTAAAACTAGTGTTTACAGCAGGTTGTTCGTGATTTTGGTAGTGTTCAAACATCCCAAGATGAATTGTATGCATAGCTAGATTTAGCGTTCGGGAACCTGCTCTATTATAACTGTTAAGCCTTTGATGAGTCTAACGCTCTGCTTATTGACACCTCAGATGGACTTGGGGTATAGGCTGATGGGGTCAGGTATTCAGGGGTAATTTCCCTCGCCTGTCATTGTTGAGCCACCTTTCATTTTTCAGAGTGCATTTTGTAATTCTAGAAACATATGTACCCATGATAAATCCTGGAACTTTCCTAGGATTCTTTACTAATCCAAATAGTAATCATTACAAAGTAAACGTTTTCCTGCAAAATCGATTTTATAAGCGCAGAACAATAACTATAGTTATGCCTAAATCATCAAATACAGTAGTCAAAAAGGAGTTATCCCCCAAGCAACGTGAAGAACTGCTCAGCATATTGAAAACCCGCTTTGAAAAAAACATGAACCGACATAAAGGTCTTGAATGGGCTAAAGTACAAGCAAAGCTGGAAGATAATGGCGAAAAATTGTGGTCACTTAATGAAATGGAAAGAACTGGCGGTGAACCAGATGTTGTTGCCCATGATAAAAAGACAGGCGAATACATCTTTTATGATTGTTCAGCACAGAGCCCCAAGGGCCGCGTAAATGTCTGTTATGACCGCGAAGGCCAGGAAGCGAGGGAAAAGAAGGGGATTCATCCAAAAGGTAACGCTATTGATATGGCTGCTGCCATTGGTATCGAGCTTTTAACAGAAGAACAATATCGAGAGTTGCAGAAACTTGGAAATTTCGACACAACAACATCGAGTTGGGTGATAACACCCTCTGATATTAGAAGACTTGGTGGCGCTATCTTTATGGATCGCCGCTACAACACTGTCTTCTTGTATCATAATAGTGCACCCTCTTTCTATGGCGTTAGGGGGTTCCGTGGCTCGCTAAGGGTCTAAATTTGGACTTTTAATTTTGGCATTTCTTTGAGTATCAGATGAGCTTCTCCGCTTGAATTGGTAATGTAATAATCAATGTCTTTTGCCTTTGACATTTTATTTCTCTCTTATTTGATTAATCATTTAATCCCTTTCCATTGAGAATTTGTTGTACAAATTTCTCAACCCTTGACTCCCGAGTTTTGGATTGTTTGGGTGCAGAAAAATAGAGAAGGTATGCCCTTTGTCGTCCCGGTGTCAATGCATCAAAAGCACTCTTCAAGGCTGGATTTACGTTTAATTTCTTTTGAAACTCTTCAGGAATTGTGTATTCTGTAGTCTTATTGAAGTCCACTTTCAAACCTGCCTTTTCCACCTCTATGGCTTCATGAATATAGGCTTTCAAGATGGGTTCCATCTCGACTATTTCTCGAACATTGGTGAACCGAATCTGGCGCGTTGCCTGCGTATTCTCCGTTTGTGAGATTAAGATACCCTTGGCATCATTCAACAAGGCACCTTTGAATAACAGAACTGCACAGTATTCTTTGAATCCGTGAATCAAAACTACGTTATTTCCCTGAAACGTGTAACAAGGTTTACCCCACTTCAATTCCTCGGTTAGCTGACAGTCAAGAATGATTCTTCTTAGTTTCTTGAATTCTTCTTGCCACTTTTTGGTTTTGCTTAGAAATGCATCAACCTTAGGATTCATTCTATTCATTTATTAATCCTCTAAATGAACTGTGGTTATATCTGCTTATAATTACATTTTTTCTTTAACAAGATATTCGTAGCGGAAACTGCGGATGGAAGAGGATGAGAGTCACTCTCACCTTCCATCAATCCCCTCCGATGTATTATGTCTCATAGAAGCAGCTTGTTCCTGTTCTTCGGAGCAGGAATGGGTACGGATCTCGACGGGGTCAGATATTTAGGGGTAGTCGGTCAAGGCACCCAAAACAAGGTTATTGGAGCACCAATCGGATTGAGAAATTGCATTTACATCGGTGCAAGCAGAATCAACTCCATGATTGATCATTAAGAGATTAGTTTACTTATGGAAGAATTTAAATATCGAAAAAGTTCGTTGTTTCAACTCGCCAATTATTGGATGGTGATATTATGAGTGAAAGCCCAGTTACGGAAAGTAAACGTCTCGGACTATTCGAGAAATATTTGCCTCTGTGGGTTGCCTTCTGTATGCTTGCAGGAATTTTGTTATCTCAGTTCATTCCATCCATCGGTGAAGTAATTGCATCATTACAATTTGGAGGAATATCAATACCCATTGGTATCTTCCTTTTCTTGATGATGTATCCAGCTATGCTCAACATACAGACTTCTGAACTTCGTAAACTAGGTAGGGCACCAAAGCCAATCATTCTCACTCTGTTCTCTAATTGGATCATTTCTCCAGTTGTGGGATTCTTGCTTGCTAACATCTTCCTTGGAGGCAATCCCCAACTTATAGTAGCAATCATCCTCTTATCTTCAAGTCCTTGTACTGCAATGGTGTTGGTATGGGGTTACTTGGCAGAGGGCAACCAAGAGCAGAATATCATTAACACCAGTCTTAACACAGCAACAATCATCTTCCTATATGCTCCCATAGTAGCCCTTCTTACAGGGATTGCAGCTATCCAGATTGACCGATGGCTTCTTTTCGTTTCGGTTCTTTTGTTTATTGGAATACCTCTGGTTCTTGGGTTGGCGAGTAGGAGATACCTAATCAATACAAGAGGACTAGACTGGTTTGAAAACAAATATAGACCTGCTGTTGGCAAGGTTGCGCTAATTGCGCTCCTAAGCACTCTGGTTGTATTGTTCTCCCTTAACGGGGCTGTAATGTTGGACAATCCAGACCTCCTCGTACTGGTTTCGATACCCCTACTGATTGGGTTTGCAGTCGTTGTAGGGTACAATCTCTTTGTGACGCGTGCTGCAGGTCTTGCATATCGAGAAGGTGTTATTACAGTCATAATTGGGTCTTCAAGTCACTTTGAAATAGCCATCGCTACAGCTGTATCAATCTATGGTGTTGGATCAATTGCTGCCTTGGGTACCACAATGGGGCTTTTCTGGGAGGTCCCAATTATGCTGGGTTTGGTATATCTATCCAAAGCCCTCAACAAGCGAAAATTCTGGAAGGGTAATCCCGTTTAGGTTAATGGGTGTATTGTGGTGATTTTCAAGGAAACCCCGTTGCAAAGCAAGTGTATAGAAAAACTGATATATCGAAATATATCGATAATTACAATAATAGATGGTGATCATCACTATGAGCTCTGAGAAACCGGCATTCATCATGTGTGTATGCACAGGAAAATGTCCCGGCTTTGAGAAGATGGATATCTGGGATTTCATCAACACTATAAGGATGGTGCTTCCTGTAAAACATGGAATAATCCATCCACAGCTTTGTGAAGAAGATGGCGACCGATATTTGGAAGATGTTCTACGACAAGGACAGAAAGTCTTCATCGGTGGTTGCGCACCAGCCATGCAATACAAACTCTTTCGAGATGCATTTGAAAAAAGGGGTCTGAATGTTAAGACAGATTTGGTGCCGATTGATGTAAGGGACATGACCACTGATGAGGCAATTGAAAAGGTCACAGGGGAGCTGAAGAAAAATGGGTATGATATCCAGTGAATCCGGACCGGGCACGACTTTCATGGGTGTTAATCGTGAGAAGATACCATGGTGGCCGACCATAGACCTCAATAGATGTGATGGATGCAATGGTGAGTATGATTGCATCAAATTCTGTCCACACAGAGTCTATAGACCACGCGAGAATCCTCCGAGGGTCGATGTTGAAAACCGGTATAACTGTGTAGTATTCTGTCAAGCATGCAAGAAGATGTGTCCGAAGGATGCTATCTTCTTTCCACTAAAAGCAGACATTCTAAACCTAATTAAGACTGAACGAGCCAAGTGAGGTGTAATTTTGTGGTACGTACGTATATCCTTCCCTGCGCAGGATATGACCGCCCGGGTGGAAGAGTCACGAGAGCCGTTGCAGAGAAGCTCTTAGAGGAATTCGATGATGCGGTCATCGGGAGCATGGGTGCTCTCTTTAAAGAACGACCTGGCGAGATGCGTGATTATAGAACATCAAATGTGATTTGTCTTGACGGTTGCGGAATAAAATGCTCCTCTGAACTTGCACTCGACCGAGGACGCAATGATCTTACTGTTCTGTCTGTCCCCGATCTTGTCGGTTCAGTCGAGGAGTTCGAAGAAAAGGTAAAACAAATGGTCGATGTAGCTACATCTGAGTTGAATAAGAGAACTCAGAGAACATCATCCACAGTTTCTGAAAAACCCTCTCGTGAGATCGAGTATCTCGAAGAGAAATTCGACAAATTCACTCTTCGAGTAGCGAAAGGCTTGAAGTATTCTGATAATGATTTCTGGGTGTGGGACGACGGTAACCATGTCAGGATTGGTGCATCAGATCTCCTCCAACAGATGATATCTGATGTGTACTTTGTGGATCTCGTTGAGCCCGGGACCCACGTGGATATGTTTGATGATGTTGGAGCAATGGAATCAACAAAAATCATGATTGAAATTATTGTTCCCCTATCAGGAACAATAGTAGAATCAAATCGTGCGCTCGAAGATAGTCCTGAGCTCATCAATGAGAGCCCGTACGATAGAGGATGGTTGTATCGCATTGAACCTGATGATATTGACGAACTGGAATTGCTCAGAAACGCGTCAGATTACATGGTATATGCATTGGCAAAAGCGAAGGAAGAGATTGGAAAGAAGGTGGAATAGAACGTGAAGAAAGTTGTAATTCCGTGTAGTGGAATAGGAAAGGCCTTTGGTGCGGTAGCAAGGGAAGCCACCTATCTATTATCAGATGGTGAGTACAATGATATGTTCACAACCATCTGTCTTCCACTGTTGATGACCGATGACAAAGAGTCCAAGCGAATTGTGATGGAGTCTGATGTCTATACCATCGATGGATGTCCAAAGAAATGTGCCTCAGTACTTGTGAAACATGTTGGAGGAACGCCAGCCATGGAGATTATGACACCTAAGGTTCTTGCAGAGAACAAAGAACACAAACCCGAGACCGTTCTTGACATCGGAAGTGGTGGTAGGCTTCTTGCTGATGATATTGTGAATTTAATCCTCAAACATGGAGGTTCTACAAAATGACATTCAAACCAAAGGTCGGTCTAATCTCTTGTAGCGGTGAAGCATGTTCGGGAGGGAACATATCGCGTGCTGCCACACTTGAAGTATTGCATCATTTGAAACCAAACGAAACAGTGACAATATGCCTCCCTCTCTTCTTGGCTGGGGATGAAGCTGAGAGAGAGTTTGCGAGAAAATTCCCGACAATCACAATTGATGGATGCAGTAAACTCTGTGCAGGGAAGGGTACTACTAGGTACAGCAGTGAACCAGCTGTGGAGATGAATCTAGAAGACTACTTGGGAAAATATAGTGAAAGCCAAGATGAGAGATGGAGGATCAATGATAGTGACATTATTGTAAACGAAATTGCTCAAGATATAGCAAGGCATATTGATCGATTAAGAGATGAATGGGGGTGAAGTGTATGTCTGATTTGATTCCAGTAATGGTGTTCATGCCTGTAGGAGTATGTGGTTGCAGCCAAACAGGGTTCCTTGGCAGAATCTATGACGCTGTAAAGAAATACAGAGAATTAGTGGATTACAGAGAATACTCAGCAGAGAGTGAGCAAGCCAAGCAATTCCGTGTTGGCTATCGCGGTGTGGTTGTCGGCTCCCACTCTCTAGGAGCTAATCCTTCCACAGCTGCGATTGAAGCAGCTATTGTCAGAGAGATTGAGAAACTAGGCATAAAGGTTGCTTGATTGGTTTGTACAATGTCAATCCAATCATTCAAAGAGTGAAATAGAAAGATTGATTTATCGAGATATATAGTGCGGATATTTGAGAGTCCAGTTTTGGTGGGCAATTCGCGTGTATACTTGTCATACCAAAACAGAGAGATGCCAAAGTGATGTGTTGTTATGAGTACTGATAAAGAAACCGAATGGCGAGTGTATTTCCATAAAGCCTTGAGCAATCCAGAGCGCTTAAAGATAGTCGATTTCCTCGCAGACGGTGAGCAATGTCAGTGTGACATCTTCCCGCAAATTGGTTTATCTCAATCCACAGTTTCAGCGTATCTTACACAGCTTGTACGATCTGGAATTTTGAATGTAAGACGCGATGGCACTAGGAAACTATATAGTCTCAGCGACCCTCGAATTCGTAGAATGCTCGAAGACATTCATGCTCTTGCTGCTAAGATGATGGCCAAGTAGAAACAAAATTCGAACTTGTTCTTTTTATAATATATAAATCAAAACAGGCCTGATATTAATTGATATGAGGAAGATGAACACGGATTATGAATAAGCTTAGCATAGAGCTGGTGTCACAAAGGACGCTCTATGACTGACTGCATCTCCTACCTATGACTTGAACATTTGTAACATCTTTACTTCATAGAGGTTATTCTCTCTAGCAGTTGCTTTATTTGATGCTATGGTATCTTATGGTTTTATAGAAGTGCAGACCAAACCCAATCAACCACATCCAAGATACTTGATTAGGTAGGGAAACCTTGTGGCTAGGAAAATTGTGACATTTGAACCCTCAGGAATCAAAATTGATGTAGATGAAACAACGACAGTTTTGAATGCTGCACGTGGATTGGGCTTGCATATTCTCTCAGAGTGTGGAGGATATGGTACTTGTGGAAAATGCAAAGTCTTGATGAAACCTCCACCAATGCCTTCTAAAATTGATTACATGCACATCTCTGAGTCAGACATTAAGAGAGGAGTACGATTAGCCTGCCAGCACAAGGTTCAGAACGACTTGCGTGTCGCGATTATGGGAACTGCAGCTCAAGTCAAAATTCTCATAGATGGAATTGCAATTCCTACGAAATTGGACTTTGATAAAGGTCTTGAGAATAAAAAAGGTATAGCAATCGATTTGGGCACAACAACGATTGTAGCCTATCTTTTAGATTTGGAAACGGGCATTCAAATTGGCCATGCTGCAAGCCTGAACCCTCAAATCATGTATGGCGAAGATGTCATGTCACGTATCACATACGCTGTTGTTGAGGATGATGGACCTGATGTACTCAAAGATGCGGTTCTCCTTAAAATTGAAGAAATCATCACTGAATTGGCATCATCAAACCAAGTGAATCTCCAAGACATTGTCAGATTGACCATAGTAGGAAATCCGGCGATGCATCATCTACTTCTTGGACTAGATACTAAATCCTTAGGAATCGCACCATATGAACCGGTCGTCAAAAAGGCTCTAAACAAGAGTGGCAAAGATCTAGGATTTACCAAAATAAAGGAAGCTAATGTATACTTGGCTCCAAATATTGCAGGATTTGTAGGAGGAGATACAGCTGCCTTCATCTTATCACAACGGCTAGATACTACTGATAAGATTGTGCTTGGAATCGATATCGGCACAAATGGTGAGATAGTGCTATCAAAACAAGGAGAATTATTCTGTTGCTCGGCTGCCGCAGGATCCGCCTTTGAAGGTGCAATGATACGACATGGTATGAGAGGGCAGGAAGGCGCTATCGAGTATCTATCAATTATCGACCCTGATCAGGCACCCCAAATTTTCGTTATAGGAAACACCCCACCGAAAGGAATCTGTGGTTCAGGTATCGTTGATCTTGTCGCAGAGCTGAAAGCTTCGAGTATCATTAGTTCGAATGGGAAACTCTTGGAATCGAGTAGAGTAATAACTCTTGAAGGAGAAAAGGCATACACTATCGCAAAACCTGGTGAACATAAATCTCAGCAGTTACTAGTTTTCACCCAGAATGACATCCGGCAAGTGCAACTAGCAAAAGGAGCAATTCTTGCAGGAGCAAGTATTCTAATGAAATCTACCGGGATAGATATCATGGATATCGATATACTTCTGCTGGCAGGCGCATTTGGAAATTACATTAATCCGAAAAATGCTCTAGCCATAGGCCTTTTACCTCCGGTTGACATAGAGAAGGTCATTCCTGTTGGAAACGCTGCTGGAGACGGAGCTAAAAGAATGCTTCTATCTCTAAAAGATAGGGCTCTGATTGAGAGCGTAGTTGAGAGGGTCAGGTACATAGAGTTGGCACAATATGATGACTTTTCGCGTATTTTTTCACGTGCGACAATGCTGGAAGGAAAGATGCCCATCTAGATCCAAATATGAAGTGAAGAAACAGAAACCCGCGGACTGATATTAGGGCTTATTGAAATCGCTATTAATGCAATTGCCCTATTCATTGGCATTGTTCTCTTGTACAAAGGCTTGAAGGTTTATTCGTCAGTCTGAACAACCTTCTTTATATTGCCAATACAAGCAATACTTCAATTGGTCTAATCCCTCATGACAAATCTAATCGATGGAGTTTCAAGAATCGAGATACCCACTCCGTTTCCTGTCGGTAACATTAACTGCTACTTAATTGAGGGCTCACCTCTCACTCTGATTGACACCGGTCCAAAGACCTCTAAGAGTCTAGCAGCAATCCGACAGAAACTTCATACCATGTCGTATAAGTTGTCAGACATTGAACAGATACTCCTGACACATGGTCACATTGATCACATTGGACTGGTAGCACAATTTGTCAGAGAACGAGAGCATATTCATGAAAATTCCACGGAAGTGTGGATTCATCAGAAGGATGCTGAGGCTCTGGTCAATTATGAGAGATATATGGATCTCTACATGGGTTCAATTGTTAAGCTGATTGCAGCATCTGGTGTCCCAGGAAATGAAGCTTTGATGCTCGCACAAGAAGGCCGCACAGAACTCTTCAAATCTATTGGAGAATCTGTCCCCCAAGCTCATAGTTTCAAAGATGATGCATCCTTCAAAACTGGCATTGGGTCTATTTCGGCAGTTTGGGTTCCCGGTCACTCCCCTGGATCAACATGCTTTGTATGCGACGAACAACAGGTTATCTTTAGTGGGGATCATATTTTGGGTGATATCAGTTCAAATCCAAGTATCTCATTTGACAGTTCTGAAAAAATAGGTATGCTGACCTACTTTGATTCCTTAGACCGCATCTCATCAAAAGAGAGCTATGTTGCATTACCCGGTCACAGAGAGCCTATACGTGACATTAAGGCTAGAATTAGTACATTGCGTGCTGAATATGACGACAAGCTCCGCATAGCTGCTGACTCCCTTTCGGACAATCCAAAGACAGTCTACGAGATATCAAGAATGGTCTATGGAGATTATGAGGTAAGTTCACTAGTCTTAGCACTAGCTGAGAGCCATGATCTTCTTCGAATCCTGGAAAGTAGGAATGAAGCTATGTTGATCAAGGAGAATGGAACCATCCATGTGGTCAAAAATTAATAGGTAAGATTTCCCTCGTTTCCTTAGTATCAGTTCGCTGTGCTTATTACTATACAGTACTACATCATGGATGCCATATGGTCTAGCAACGAGGCTAATTGGCAAGTCTTATACTTCGCTACACTCTATAACGTCTTCGTATGTAAAATGCAATGCCTGCAATTACCATTATAGTCATTCCTGCAAGAATAATCGACGACTCCAACGGAATGGTAACTCCGTAGATTCCGTGAGCATAGAATATATCCATTTCATCATTCCTACCATCAGTCCATACTATGTGAAGAACTCCATTTGAGTCCATCTGGATAGACATGTACTCACCTGGTCTTGTGAACGAGCTTGAAGTTTGTAAATCTGCAATAGGAATTGGATTGCCAAGTACTGGATTATCGTGCTCATCACCCACGAACGTTATGGAGCGGTAATAAGGTCTATAGTAACCTCCCTGTTCATCATAATAGACGATGTGCAGTTTCCCGTAAGTATCAATGAACATCTCTGGATTCCATTGATTTCCTTGCACAGTCGGGTTTACTCGTAGACGGTCACTCCAAGTATCTCCATAGTCATCGGAGTATCGGAGATACACGTCAAAAGAATTCTCCCCACCATCGAAGCCATCCGCCCAAAGAACGTAGAGCCTATCATTCTGATCAAATCGTACAACGGGGAGAGTAATCTTGCCTGGTGCTGATGTAGAGTAGTTGCCATCACTGTTTATGAACTGACTCTCTTGGAATGTGCTGCCGCCATCTAGGCTTTTTGAGAGTTCGATATTTCCCCAGTTTAATGTTTCAGGCTCTAAGTAGAGCCATACAACATATAGATGACTCTCACTACTCAAAGCCATGTATGGTAACCCTTTCCATGGAGTTTGTTCAGTAATATTGCATATCTCATGGAACGTTATGCCTCCATCCGTAGACCGAGTAAGACGAATTGTAGTATTTCCAATAATAGTGGCATCGTCTGTGTCATCATATACCACGTATATTGTCCCATTATCACTAATTACCATCATCTCTTTGTCTGCAAAAAAGGCTCCATATGATGCTGTGACAGGTGTCCAAGAAGCACCATAGTTATCACTCCTCGCAACTGTTATCTGAGAAAGCGAAGGACCAGCTATCGAGTACTCCAAGTAGGTATAATAGACAGTCCCATCATACCAAGCTAACCACGGATCGGACTGTCCTGTTGTTCCACTTGTAAACATGGGCATACTGTAAGGACTAGTCCATGTAATCCCGCCATCAACGGACTTTATTATACTAACACGAATACCAGGTCCATTATGTGTATTTGATTCCTTCCACCCTGCGAAGAGCGTACCATTATCACTAATAGTCATAGATACCTCTACATGGTGTGGGTATGAGGAATCATCAGTTGACAGAAGTACATTCGAAGAAAAACCACTTACCTCGGGTATGGTTTCTATGGAGGAATCTTGGAGTGCTACACTTTCCATTCTAATGCTGTTAATATACTTCTCACTAGATTGTAAGGCTGGTGATATAACAAGCAAGACTAGAACAAGAACCAGCAGAGTTCGACGAAGCATGTGAAATCAATCCTTATTGTTATCTGTTATACAGATCGTCTTTGTACAACCAATCAGTATCAACGAGATTTAATTACCAGTGACCTCTACAGTGTCTGAGCAAAATTATAACCTCAACCGTAACAGCAATTGATTAGAGCTCTGTACAGAAAGTTGCATAACTGGTTGCTCCCGTCTCAATTACTAGATTGCATGAAGACAAAATCATGCAACAAAAGTCAAAGTGTCTAATATTGCTGAGCCCATCGTGCCTAGAGCTCTAAACCTTCGTTCATGGCACCTGTTCGGTATCCAAAAGCATCAATAGTAACATACTTGAAGCCAGCAGCCTTTGCTAGATTCTGCAAATCGTCAAGTTTGCATTCATCAAATAGCTTCTTTCTCTCTTCTCTACCTACCTCAATCCTTACTAAATCTCCATGGAATCTTGCACGAACACACTGGATGCCAAAGAGTTCTTTGACTTCTTTCTCTACTCTATCGATTTTCCGAACACGATCCTCTGTAATCTCAGTACCATATGGAAATCTACTAGAGAGACACGCCATAGAAGGTCTATCAGCAACTGAGAGTCCTGCCTCTCTTGCATAGGCTCGAATCTCATCTTTTGTTATGCCTGCATCTCGGAATGGTGATATGACTCCCGCCTCCTCAAGAGCCTTTATTCCAGGTCGGTGCCCATCCATCTCACTAGCATTTGTACCCTCTACAACCATGTCCATATTGAGTTCTTGCGCTTTTTTCAGCCAAACAGAGGACAGCTCTTTCTTGCAGTGATAGCATCGGTCCACGGGATTCTTAACAAGGTCTCTGTTTGCGAGTTCATCCACTTGAATGATCTCTAACTCAATACCCAGTTCATCCGCCACATTTTCAGCAGCCTGCAATTCTGTCCGAGGAAAGGTAATGCTGTCGATAGTCAGCAATTTGGATTTCACTGCACTTTCCTTTGCAATGTGTGCAAGCACCGTACTATCTACCCCTCCGCTGAACGCAACAAGAACTTTTTTTCCACTAAACAGATTTCTGATTTCGTTAAATTTTGTATTGCGGGCGCTCATTTTTGGGTCATATTCGAGTCTTGTCTTGCAGTCTTAAGCATTGAGAATGTGTCAAATAAATTCGGTTTCGCTGAAAGAATCCCCAGCTCATTAGATTTAGTTGAATATCCAATATACGTTAAAATTAAGCAACGAGTTGTCAATTGAGACCAATAAGGATACAAGATTTACGCACCAGTAGTCGGTACGGTAGTATCAACACTTTTGGAATCAAAGATATCGTCAATCGCCCCCTCATAAAGCAATCAAACAACATGTTTGAAATACAATTATTCTTCCAGTTCATCCAACCAAGTTGCAGTCTTACTAACTCTTCTTGAAAAGATTTTTCCAAGATTCTTTGAATCCTTCGCTTGATGGTATTTGAAGAGAAAATGTTCGTTTTGAATCCCAAGAATCTCTATCTTGCCAGTTGGATGTGACATGATAAATCGGAATCTCTTACTATGTCCATCAAGCTTATTCCTTGTTTTCCGTATTATTTTGCAGCCTTCATATAAGCGAACTTGAAAATGTTTCTTCACTCTTTTCACAGGCCTACATTGAAATATATAGTATGGAACCACACCAATTTCAACGAGGCTTCTTTGAAGTTGAGCCATTACATCTGGATTGTCATTAACACCCTTTAGAAGAACCGTCTGATTACTGATTGTTATTCCTGTTCTTAAAATGCATTTAATTGCTTCAGTTGATTCTTCAGTAATTTCTTTTGGATGATTATATTGCGTTACAAAATAGATCTGTTTTCTATCAGAATAGTCTCTCAATATTCTAAGGAGTTCTCTATCTTCTGTTATCCTCTGAGGAAAGGTAACTGGAACTCTTGTTCCAAATCGAATGAAATCCAGATGTTCAATCTCTGAAAATGCTTTTAGAAAGGTCTCTATTCTATCATTAGGGAGAACTAATGGATCTCCTCCAGTGACCAGGACATTATTGATCTCCTTGTGGCTTTTTATGTACTTAACAGCTCGGGACAGATCCTGTAAAGTCTCATCTGTATCTATACCCACTAGACGCTTTCGAAAACAATGCCTGCAATACATTGCGCATTCATTTGTCGCTAAAATGACAGCAGTTTGTTGATACTTGTGTTGTAATCCTTGAAATACGGTGTTTGTGTGTTCCCCACTTGTATCATAACTTCCCTCCAAGTAACGTTCATGAACAATAGGGATTGCAATTCTTCTGATGGGATCACTCTTATCATTCTTATCAATCAATGAAAGATAGTATCTTGAAATTCTTAATGGATGCGTGCTACAAATATCCTCCAATATTTCTCTCTCATTTTCATTCACATCTATGACTGATACCAACTCATCAATTTTTGAAACATCCTCTTCGAGTTGTTTTTTCCAACTCATTGGAACACATCATCCTTGTGAGATTTTTTTCTCACTCTGGGTGAGACTCTTCAAAAATGTCAGAAAGACATCAGTTGTTTCTGGTAGTTCAGGAGTATCTTTTTGGAGCTTTTTGAGCGGAGGATCGCTTGTCATTCGAGCTATAATCCCCATCTTTCTCTCTAGTTCTGGCCATTTCGCAATCGGCAATCTCTCTCTATATTCATTCTTCTTGTTCATTTGTTTCACCTCACAGATCGGCGATAGCGTTAAGGACTACACAAGTAGGATGTTTGTAGCTATTCCGATGGTATGTCTTTACAATCACACGTCTTCCTAATGTATATCAAATCCTGCGTATAGCGTGTGTAGTTTGTATCTCTGTTTAGTAGTGAATAATCTGAAATTTCACTTATTAGTCTATCGTTCTTTGTCCTTATAATGCGATTTAGAAGAATTATATCATCGATAGCTATAAAATAAGTCTTATGAACTCTTTTCATTTATAGGTTAGAAATAACTATTTTCTAGACCTATAGCTCTATCAAAGGTGTGATATTAGTTATTGTTGATGGCTAGGTCATGAAGAAGAAAGGAACTCTTTTCGAATGTGAGGAATGTCATTTACTCTATGAAGAAGAAAAATGGGCAAAGAAATGTGAAGAGTGGTGTATCGAACACAGATCATGCAATCTTGAAATCACAAGGCACGCAACGAATCAATCCAAGTTGTCACTGTCATAGTTGCCTTCACTCAATCAGTTCAGAAGAATAGACCGAAGCTGAGATTTCAGGTATTTATTATTCTTTACTGAACTTCACAATTTGTACATCCACTATAGAGGACTTGAACTCCAT
The DNA here is from genome assembly GCA_029858305.1 of Candidatus Thorarchaeota archaeon. Taxonomy (GTDB): domain Archaea; phylum Asgardarchaeota; class Thorarchaeia; order Thorarchaeales; family Thorarchaeaceae; genus SMTZ1-45. The sequence goes on along the minus strand of JAOUFI010000001.1, from coordinate 114,884 downwards.
CAAGGCATCCATCCCTAAAGACGGTTATACCTTTGAGCTGGAGCTCATCAGCCAATAGGAATATACGTTCGATATCCTCTGTGGTAGCCTGATTTGGAAGATTCACAGTCTTGCTTACTGCATTATCTGTGTGTTTTTGGAAAGATGCCTGCATCCTAACATGCCATGTTGGATCAATCTCGTGTGCTGTTTTGAAGAGACGTTTGATATCTTCAGGCACTGAATCTATGTCTTGAACAGTCCCCGTTCTCACAAGCTGACGTTCAATCTCATCTGTCCATATCCCCCTTTTCTCAGCTATCACTTTGAAAAGAGGATTCACCTCGCTGAGATTGATACCCTCGGCTAATATTCGACTGTGAGCCACTGCAAATAATGGTTCTATACCGCTGGATGTCTGCGCGATTAGACCGATACTACCTGTGGGCGCCACGGTAATTAACGTAGCATTACGTTTCCAAGTGTTGCGTTTCTTCAAAAGGGCGAAGTTCTCGAAATTCCCTCGTATCTTTGCCAGTTCTGAGGAGGCACGTTCTGCTCTCTGTTTGATGAAAGACATGATCTTCTCTGCTTTCTCAAGACCTCCTTCTGAATCATAGGGAATCCCAAGCTGAATGAGGAGTTCTGCAAATCCCATTATTCCCAATCCGATTTTTCGATTCGCCTTCGTTACTGTTTCAATTTCAGGAACTGGGTAGACATTCAAATCGATGATATTGTCCAAGAATCGAACAGCAAGGCGAATAACCTCCTCAAGACGTTCCCAATGAACCTCGCCTTCTCTAACCATTTTTGAGAGATTTATGCTTCCAAGAACACATGATTCATAGGGTAATAGGGGTTGTTCGCCACAATTATGCACAATGATTCCGTTTGCAACAAAACCACCTCTAGGCGTTGCAACAATGTCAAAGACGTCTTCTTCCTGAAGAGGTGTTAATGATTCAAATTTCGCAAAGAATCTCTCTTTGTAAGGGCCACGTGCTTTTAATGACTCTATACCATCGACTAATCGCTTCTGCTTGTACTCTAGGAGAAAACCAATCCTATCTCGGAATTCCACAATATTCTCTTTTGATATAATTAGCTCATGACTCGCTCTGGTTCTGTATAGATTGGGTTGTCCTTTACTGTTAGGCATTAATCGCTTTTGTTCACTCCGTCTATTCGAATAAATTTTGGCAACGATTCCAAAGTTGAGTAGCATAATTTGCACACGACGGAGAACATCCAGATTGCTTTGAGATAGTCGTACTGTGAAACCTTTTTGGTGGCTTCCTTGGACTGATCCATCTGCGCTGAATAATCCTTGCAAAAAGCCTCTTTGACATTCCATTGATGATGAGAGTAAAAGTTTCGATATATTTTTTGATTCCATCTCCCAGTCTTGAACAAGCTTCAAAATCCTCCTGGACCTGACCTCCTCTCGTTTCTTGCTCTTTATTACTACTAAATCAGATTCGAGCTCCTCATTTACAATGCTGAGGAAATAATGAGTCAGCCTTCCTTTATCCCTTCCATAGAATGCAAGAGTGGCTCGACGATCCTTTCCAGTACTCCATCCATCTCCAACATACCATCCAAGAATTTGACCAATTCGGAGATTGCCTGTTTGACCGAATCCCTCCTCATTAACTTGAAGGCATAGTTTATCACCTTTACACAAATCCCCTGCCTGTTTCCATCCAGATATTGTAAGGATTCGATGATCTCTGGTCACTTTGACTTGATATCCTTCCTTTGTCTGAAGACGAAAGACAAGTTTCTTTGCAGTTTTCATCACACCAGGTACATCTTGGATATTCATCAATCCTTTACTAGTACTGACAATAGTATCCCCTGATACGCAAGGATTTGTAGACTCGATCAGTTCTCCGCTGAGTGGATGCTTCTCATTAATCCGATCTATGAAGATGAGTCCCGGGTCACCGGTGTTCCAGGCGTTATGCACGATTGCGTCGAAGATTGCTCTTGCACTAATACTCTTGACTGACTCCTTTGTATGAGGACTAATCAGCTCTATTTCTGCATCGTTTCTCAATGCTGACATGAATTTCTCTGTTATTGCAACTGAGATGTTGAAGTTGCGAAATGCCTGCTTATCGGACTTGCATGATATAAATTCCATAATATCCGGATGATCACACCGGAGTATCGCCATATTCGCGCCTCTTCTTCGACCTCCTTGTTTGATGACATCAGTAGCTGTATCGTACGCGCGCATGAATGAAACCGGTCCGCTTGCCACTCCTCCGGTGGTACCAACTCTGGCTCCCTTGGGTCGTAATCTCGAGAATGAGAATCCTGTCCCGCCACCCGATTTCTGAACCATGGCCATATGCTTTAGTGAGGTGAAGATAGAGTTCATATCATCATCAATTGGAAGTACAAAACATGCACTGCACTGACCAAGTGCTGTGCCAGCGTTGAAGAGAGTTGGGCTATTAGGAAGAAACTCAAGATTCGCCATCATAGAGTAAAAGAGGTCATCATATTCTTTTACATCGGCACTTTCATCATACTTTTTCTCAATGCTCGCCACAGCTCCAGACACTCTCCTGAAAAGCTGTGATGGCGTTTCAATAGCTTTGCCCTCCTCATTTTTCAGAAGATATCTCTTTAACACGGTAGCCGCATTTGGACCGAACTTGAGATCATCCACTACGCCAACCAATTGGAGGATTCTTCGGGCTTCCTGATGCTTCTCACGGTACTTCATGTATCGCCGTGCAATATCTGTAAAACCTCGTAGCATCAGAGTGTCTTCAACAATATCCTGTATCTCTTCAATATTGATGACCTCCTTCCCGCGTTCATGGATTATCTGAACCACTTCTTTTGTGATGCCACGAACCGGACTAGTGTCTATATTTCCCGCTTCGAAGGCTTTTGTTATAGCAGCTTCAATCTTCGAATCATCAAAGTCTACAATTCTCCGATCTCGTTTCTCTACCTTCACTCTGAGCTCTCCTCACTCATAGATTCACTCACAATTTGTAATGACTACCACTGCTATAAGCTCCCCTCTATAATCTATTCCATACACTAAGTAGCAATCTCATCACAATGGAAGTATCGACATGGATTCTAATGAATTGCCATGTTCTAGGAAACTCCCGAGTGGTGGCAACGTTCTTTTAAGGATGAATTATGAACATAAAGAACTGGTGAAAATTCTAATGCCAGAAAACAAGGAAATTGTCTATAAAGCCTTCACAAAGGCTACAAAACCTCTGAAAGCGGGTGAAGTATCTGAAATAACTGGAATTGAAAAAGCTGAGGTATCCAAAATAATCAAAGTTCTTCAGAAAGAAGGAAAAATAACCTCGCCCAAGAATTGCTACTATGCCCCTTCTTGAAATTGGTCAATCTCATCTTCGACCACATCGCGTTTCTTCTGTCTGTTCCTTTCTCTTATTGGATCATGTGCTGTCAGAAGAGTCAAACCAGCTATCACCAAGATTATTGCTGCTGCTATGAAAGGTAGCACACTAATGAGTCCTGAATGGGTTTCACCAACTACAGGAGTTGCTGTTATATCTGCTAAATAGCCAAGGAACAGAGGTCCTGCAATGAATCCCATATCACTTATCATTCGATAGAGGCCCATGGAAACCTCAAGCTTGTTTTGTGGGGATACATCGGTCACAAATGCAGCAATAGGTCCCGATAGTCCAATGATTGCCCCATAGATTGCCATATTGATAGTCAATTCGAGCAGGTCGTCAGAATAGGGGATCCATACTACGATGAGTGCAGAAAGCAACAAACATAGTGCCAGAGGATTCCTTCTTCCAATTCTATCTGAAAGCTTTCCCATCGGCACCATTGTTACAGCGGTTGTTATTCCTGCGACAGTGAGTATTCCTCCAATAAAACCTGGATCTAGTCCCAGATTGTTTGCAGCAAACAATGGAACAAGTGTACTTCGTATTCCAGTCCGGATAAAGAACAGAGCAAAGGTTGCAAATGTTGCTAGAAGAAAAGAGGGGTAAGTGAGAACATGCCACATGTTTCGTGGTATTGATTTCTTATCATCAGTACCAGAGGCAAGTTCAGAGTTCTCTATCTTTGGGAGCGTCAAAGTAGGAATAATGCCCAATCCCGCTGCAAGAGCATATGCAAAGAAGGGAGCTCGTATATCAAATACTGAAGCAATAATACCCCCAAATGTAGGGCCAAAAATACTCCCAAGAAGCAACATCCCTGAGTAGAGACTCATCCATTGCCCCCGTTTCTCTTTTCCAGAGATTTGAGCCAAGAAGACTGTGGCTGACGTGACATATAATGCGGAACCTGCACCTTCAATCATCCTTGCAATAACAAGTAGAAAATAATTTGGAGCAAATCCCGCCATGATTGATGAAATGACAATCAGGGTTAAACCTAGTATCATGATCATCTTTTTGTCATGCTTTCTCGAAAGAAGACCTGCCGGGATATCCAGCATCATTCTAGTGACTGCAAAGGAGGATATCACAAATCCTACTAATGTATACGAAACCTGGAAGCTCTCAGCATAACTCGGAAGAATAGGCGCGACCATACTGAGTCCCAGTAACACTAGGAATGTGACTAAGGAAAGATTGAGAACAGTGACAAATTGGCCTTTCTTCAACAGATTTGAGGTTAGATTTTGTTCAGATTGCTGATTTTCTTCTATATCCACATTCTGAGCCTTCCTAGTGATTTTTTTGTGCAGTTGTTTTATTACAGCGCTTTGAAATAGCGGGCGAAATAAATCTACTCTGTCGTATACCTGTCCGCCTCTAAGAAGAAATCCATGACTCGAACGAAAGTATTGAACTTTGCGTGATGAATGACTCCCTTTGGGATATGATATGACTCTCCAGCTCGGTAGGTTCTTGTTTCCTCTCCGATGGTAAGAATCATTTCACCTTCAAACACATAGCCGTATTGCTCACCATGACTATGTGGAGAAACCTGCCCTCCTGATTCTATCTCGAAGAAGACTAACTGAAACTCCTTTCCCTGAGCAACCCATCCTTGTACTCCTGGAAAAGGTATTTTCGCCTTTGCAAGGCTCTTGATATAATCGGGATATTGCTTTATTGTCATTCCAATCACAGTTGCCACCGAACTGGTCAGCTTGCATTTTAGCATTATGCTCACTTGTAGCGCAGTCATGAAGGACTATAACAAATAGCTGGAAGAGATAACAAGTTATGGAAAAGAAAGATGACCGGTGAGTCTCTCCATAGCTGTTCTAATTTAACAGGTGGGTTGACTCACCAGTTGTAGTCATTTGTTATTTTTTCTTTGGTTTTTCAGTAGCTTTCGCTTCTTTCTTTGCACCTGCTTTCTTTGCAGGAGGTTTCTTTGTTGTCGGTTTCTTACTACCCATTATTTCACACCTATGTGATATTGTATTCTGTCTGATTCTAAGTCAGGTGATAAATACAGACAGATGGTGGATTTGTGATGAATCGAATCAGACTAGAATTAGAAATCATCATCGTCCCAGTCATCATCGTCGTCCCAGTCTTCGTCATCGTCTTCCCAGGTATCTTCATCATCAAAGACCATTTTTTCACCTCTCGGCTTGCGTAGACAAAACAAATGTAAAATATGTCTAACACACAATATGCGATTTATAGACCCTTATTTAGCCAAATAAGATATATGCGATTTTTATACTTTTAAAAAATATCTATCAAACTCTTTTTATAAGAGTAGGATGATTAGGTAGCCACAATAAAGATTTTAACGGTTATAGCTATCGCACGAGTGTGTCACTCTGGTTTTCATGTAAGCGTATTAAGTCACAATCAGATTCTAATTATGGATGGTTTAATCATCGTGAACGAGACGAATATTGAAAGTATCCAACTTGTCCAGCTCGATCTAAAGGGCACATCACGACTAGTTGTGCTTCTCGGGTCAAAGGATGGCATCCGAGGAATTTCAAAGAAATTAATGCAATACGACGATTTGGTACGTGTTGGGAAGGGGCTCTTTATTGCAGGCTCAAATGTTGGCATCTACACTGATATACTTCAATCATTGCCATCACTCACTTTCATTCGAACTCGTGAAATCCTTGGAATTAAAGCTCGGCTTGATGACCCACACGCTTATCGAGCCTACTCGATTGTATCTTACAGTTTTAATAGTCCAACTCCTGGACAGAAAAAGCGAGTCGAACGTCTCCTACGAAGATCAATAGGAGTCCGACTCAGGCCAGGTGTTCTTCTATTTCCCGTATTGCGAGCTAGAGAGCGTAGAAAAATCCTAGACTACGAAAAGGGACATTCATTGTTAGACTCAAAGGAATTCAGTAATCAACTCAAATCTATGGGCGCGCAGACTATGCGGTGGTCTCGCCTTCGGTTGGCTGATCACTTAGATTCAGTACAAATCAAAGAAGCTATTGAGAGAACTTTGAATAGAGATCTTTTATCTATCGAATCTAAACTTCAAGAACTTCGTGAGTTGAGCAAGAATCCCTTGATTCCTACAGACGCTCTGAGAAAGCAATCAGCTGCGGTTTTACGGCGATATCGAACGCTCAAATTCAAATGGAAGCTTGCCAAAACCTTATGGTTCTTTGATGCTGAAAAATCCTTGAAACGGATTTACAATCTTGGATTGAATACCAAATATATGATAGATGGTCGAGATTGAACTATAGCGTCAAAATATTGATTGTTTCATCTAGAGAGAATCTGTCATCATCATCTGATGAACACGTTACAATCCTTTCTCCACGAGGAATTTCCTATACGGAAAAAAGTTTGATTTACCAATTCAACCAACGCACGTTGCCCTCACAAAGAAGACTGGATCAGCTATCGAGTACCTGAATCCCATCTTTTCATAGAGCAGCTGTGCTGGCTTATTCTCTTCAAAGTAGTGAAGTATAACAAGATCCGAATCGTGAAGCACATCCTCAACTACGGCCTTGATACATGCCGCTGCATACCCTCTCCTCACGTAATCTGGATGTGTAGCTACATTCCCAATCTCAGTACCATATGGCGTCATAAAGTGAACACCTGCGGCAGCTGCAATTGTACCATCCGTTTCAATAATTCCATAAAACGGTCCTAGCTGCATTGCATTTGGAGTCCAAGCTGGTGTTCCTGAAAGATTGTACAGCTCTTTCAGTTTTTCAGAGTCATTAGTGGACAGTTTGACTGGAGTTCGTTTACATTCACAATACAGCTTGGTTGCTCTATCAACGACCATCTGTCGCTCCTTGATGGGTTTCAAAATTACACAAGCCCCTCCAAATTGGTCAAGCTGCTCTTGTGTACAAATAGCTACGAATTCCTTACCTACCAGGATGTTAGCATAATCCTTCATGAGAATTTTCAATGACGCCACATCTTGGCACCAAAATGCTGTGGCTAAGAAATCAAGATCCCTATATACAGAAAAAATTGCGTTGATTCCGTCTTCACTTTGTAAGATACGAATATCACACCACTTCCTCAACTGAGTACAGTCTGCAATGAGCACAATATTTGATAGTGCGTCCTGCGCAAGCAGTTGAAGCACTTTGTTTGCGTTCTCATCAGATAATCGCACAATATTAGCGGTCATTCTTACCTTAGCAGCTAATACTTTCTTATCAATGGTTCTTCCTGATACACCTTGGCGTTTCAATGATAAGAATGAATGAGAATCCACCATTGGCAACTCATACCTACAATCGCAAAATTCTACTCAATTTTTTTTTCCGAGTCATCTTTTTTCTCTTCAGGCATGTGTTTCTTCTTTCTTTTTCTCACTGAATCTTTATGTTCTGACACTGGAAAATGAAATGTCTGCCGCAGCCCATCTACAGTAGATAATGTTCTAACATTTCTTCTAGTTTCCTCAAGTATCGCTTCAATGACAATCCGTTCATCCACTTCGCCAGTTTCCTCGACCTTGGATAGTCTGTATAACGAATAAAATCCGATTATGGCTGAAATGATGAATATGAAATCGAGTCCAGTAATATCATATGCCGGAAAATTGCTGAAACTACCGCCAGGAAATGTGAATGTGAAATCGAGTCTGAATCCATACTGTGTAAAAAAGTCAGCTGCAGCGCCACCGATTAGGGGCGCTGCAGTTCCTGCAATAGCTACCACACTCCCTCTTGACGCTAGATATGATGTGGCTTCGCCCCTTGGTGCGAGTTTCATACCAATATTACTAGTGGCTAGGCTCACACCCGCTGATGAAAAACCAGAAACAAGATGAATTAGAAGCAAGAGCGGTATCTTCATAGAATAGAAGTCAGCCATCGCAGTAAATGTCCACATTAGTGTGCTTATGATAAAGAGCGGGGTTGATACTTGCAAGATTGATTTATTGCTAAATCGATCTGAGAGTCTTCCCCAGAACCTGAAGAACACAATACTAACAAGCTGAGTAACAGCAACTAGTATTGTTATCGCTGGCAACTCCAGTCCTGCACGGTTTAGCAGATAGACTGTAAAGAATGGAGACACCAAAGCGGTGCTGAATGTCCAGACAACTGAAAACCATATGAGCTGTTTGAAATTATCATCCTTGAATGGCTTTGTAATGACCTGTGAGAACTTCTGCCCACGATCTGGAACAATCAATTTAGGTTCAGGAGTTGTAGCGGTGAAATAGACTGCAATCATACCAAATAGAAAGGCGATAAAGAACAGGATCGAATACCCTATGCTTGGATCTTGAATATATACATCAGTCCACAGCCCAATGAACTGACCGCCAAGTAAAGATACAACTATAGCAACTAATCCAGTTGCTGCCATTCTTACAGAAAAAAATCTACCTAAACGATCGACAGGCACTAGATCCCTTAACCACGAGTTCCAACTAGGAGAGCCTATTCCATTGAATACAGCTTGAACTGCTACGAAAACAACTAGGAGAACGAGGCGAACATCAGATACCGAGAGATATGAGATCAATGCCATTCCTAAAATACCCAATCGGTTGCCTAATTGTGTTATAACATTGATAGCTTTTCTTTTTCCTGCTCTGTGGATGATGTAGACCGAGGGAATCTGAAGTAACTGTGCCAAGAAAGGAATAGCTGCCAAAATACCAATTAGTGTGTTAGGGGCGTTTAATACAGTGACCGCAAATCCTACAAGGAATACACTCTCTGTGAGAGTTATCCTGACTTGGCTTGTAATGCCCTGCCATGTCATCTTCCTCAAGCCTAGTTCTCTCTGGGCTTGAGTTAGTGAATCATCGTCAGAGCTCATTTGTCATTCCCCGCGATGAATTTGGTCTATCAAAACTACTACATAAAGACGACCTCACTGCAAAACAGTATCTCTTCTTCGAAGGTTGGATTGCGCGAGAGGCTTCGTTTATTTGGTTTTCATAATAGTTTCCTATTGGCGATATATGCCATGGCCAATATAGACAAGGTAGTGACATTGGTAATTCTCTTGGCTTTTTTCAATGCCATGCTACTCTTGGTTACAATTTATCCTATTCATGATATCACTAAAGACACTTACACCTCAACAAGGTCATTAGTAACTCCCCAAAATTCTTACCCACATACTAACCAATCTGAAGAATGTAGCTCAGTAATTGTGACAGGCGATGCTACAAAGGATGGTCGTCCTATACTCATGAAGAATCGTGATTCCCCTGAAGACCTGTTTAATATGCCGGTCTATATTCCTGCTACTACCTCGTCATTTGCCTTTGTTGCTGTGAATACCAATGCGATGGGAATCAATGAACGTGGTCTTGCAGTGATGAATACAGCAATGCCAGAATTAGAACATGAATATGGGATAGGTAATCTGGTTCTAAACAGGTGGATACTAGAAAAGTACGAGTCTGTTGAAGATGTGGCTCGAGATCTAAACAACTCACGGTCATTGATAGGTCCATACTACAGATCAACAGCAGGAGCAATCGCTACCTGCATTGGAGTGATTGACCGGTTTGGCGCAGGCGCCTTCTTTGAGATTAGCAATACTCAAGCCTATGTCCAATATATCGTGAATGGATATGACACACGCGCAAACCACGCGCGGATCTTTCCTGGATTGGCCAGCGGACCAAGCGGCAGAGACCAATATTTGCTTGACGCCCTTGATGAAATATATGAAGAAAATGGTTTCATCACCTGGAGCGATGTGATGCAGAAATCATCAAGATATGTTCGGGATAAAGAGCTTGGTTCTGTGAGTTTTTCGATAGATGGAGAAGCATGCAACCCAAATACAGGGGCTTCCATGGTTGCTGTGAGTGGAGATTCAAGATACAATGGCAAGCTCAACATCATGTGGGGCGCATATGGAATTACCCCCCTTATTGGAGTTTTTGTGCCTTCAATGGTGGTTGCAAGGGAAACCCCTGCTATTTTGGGACTTATGTCGTCTTATACCTATCAGAAATGGCTCTCTGCTCAGGTGCAGGCAAATCCAATATTGTTAGATCCTAATCGTGTTCAAGAAATACAAAACAATGCTTTCTATGCCGAGGATTACACTATCGAAGAGTATGAGTACCTCATCAATCAAATTCCAGATGGTCTCTCTGATAACCAATTAGATGCCTATACCTCTGAATATGTTGAGCGAGTTGTAGGTTATGCTGTTGATTCGTATCTGCAAGAAACAACCTCTATTCCTGTACCTCCCAGAGGTGTAATCACAGTTACATCAACCTCAACCTCTTCGATACTTGATGACACAACCACCACAATAACAAGTACGACGAGTACTACAAATAATGATGCATACTGGACAACGATTTCTCAGTCCACTTCAGTAACTCTTCCCAACATGAATCGAGTCTTTCTTGGGGCTGGCATTGGTCTTGCATTGGTCCTTGTTTTTACTCTGAGCCTTAAAAAACGAATTTCCTAGACTTTACTGTCCTCTTAAGGAATACATAGGACGGGGCTTGCTTTCGACATCGCCCCGTCAATAAAAAGAGTACAATCTACTGGCAAAGACTAGTAAGATTGGAGAGTATTACTCATCGTCGTCCCAGTCATCATCGTCCCAGTCATCATCATCTTCCCAAATGTCATCATCATCGAAGTGCATAACATTCACCTCTCGATAATAATTATAAACTCCCCATCTCTCGTATCTTTTATCCCTTATTCCTATCAATGTGAATTCCTTTTCAAAAAACATCTAGGTCTTTACCAGAAACTACCCTACCATCATATCTCTGTGTCACTTCTGATAATAGCTCATCATCCGTGCGAGTCCAATGAAGCTGGTGGTATAAAACAAGCAGGTCTGGTTTTACCAGAGTGGCAATGTCTGCAAGTTCATAGGTTGATGTATGAACTTCTGAGTGATATTTCTGCCATTCCTTGGAACGTTCCTTAAAACCCTCAGCTGTGTACACCTCATGTATGAGAACATTGCATCCTCTAGCTTTTGCTATAAGATTGGGTGACGGGCGCGTGTCTCCAGAGATTACAATAATTCTATCTTCTACAACAAACTTGAATCCATAAGCTTCCAATGAACTATGATCGACTCGAAAGGCTTCAACAGTTGTATAATCATCTTGATAGATTATTCCCTCTCTTATTTCATGAGCGTTCACTATGTAACCTCTTTCATTTGAGAGTGTTGACCATATTTCCCGCTCCCTTAGATCTTCACCATAGGCGGTCATGATGTGGTTGGTCATATCTGAAATCCCTCTGGGTCCGAAAACCTCCAGAGGTTCTGTTCTTCCCACAACAGCAGGAGTAAGGATAAGGTCTGGATACCCCGTTGTGTGGTCTGAATGTAGATGCGTAAGGAATGCAGTAGTCATTTGAGATGGATTGATTCCTGCTGCTGTTGCGCGTCGGACAATACCTGGTCCAAAATCAATGATATAGACTGACTTGTTAACAAGTATTGCAACTGAAGGTCCAGATCTATCTGGGTCCGGATTTGGAGTTCCAGTTCCTAGCAATACTATTTTGTTCATCCCATAGAAACTCCTGCCAGTCAGATGGATTCTTCTTCAGTAGCTCCCTCAGAATCATGAGGAATTAGATTCTCCAGAATTCGTCTGAGCATTTCTTCAAATTCGTTGATTTCATCATCACTGAATCCTTTATAGAAAAGTTTAGTCATCTCAACAGAGAGGTTGATGTAGACTTTCTGGAGTTTTTGTGTTCTCTCTGTCAATTTGATTAGGATTTTCCTTCTATCTTCATCTGATTGTTCGCGCTGAATATATCCTGCTTTCTCGAGATTATCCAATAATTCGCTAAGTGTTGATTTTCTCAGGAGTGTTCGCTCTACTAGGTCATTGATTGGCACTCCATCTCTTTGCCATAATGCAAACAGAATTCTACCTTGACCTGGACCTATCTCTATCTCATGTTGTTTTAGTAGTTCTGTAAATACTCTTCTTCCAAGGTGGTGAATCTGAGTAACGAGAAATCCACCAGATCGTTGTGACATCATTTTGAATCACCTCAGCTCCAATCTAAATGTCTGGTTTCCAGTCCACCCTTTAGCCATAGTAGGGATAAGCCGAAGAACTGTATGGTCTGGGTCATCATAACCAGATATGTAATACTTGGACCACTCAGGATGCCATATTGACTTCTTGATATTAGAATCTGTAACAATTTCAATAAGACCGCTAAACATCACACCCCTCCATGTTTCTGGGTCACAATAGTACACTGAAACCCTCTTGCTTGCCCCGATATCCTCTATCTTTGTAGAGGATGTATTAGTTGTGAAAATCAGTGTGAAATCATGTTCCTGCTGTTCAAAAAAGGAAACCAGTTTTGGAAATCGTTCCTTGTTTCTAAGATTAAACATAGCTCGTGTCTGTGGAAAACCTTCTCTGTCTATTGTTGTTACATATGCAGGCCAACCAACATCCAAGAGATTGAAACACATCTCTCTGATTATATTGTCCTCCATATCGACTCTACCAACTTTGTTCGTTCCCTTATTGTTAGGAACCGAACTATATATCTTTTGGTTAGCGCTGTCGATGAGTGAGTATAAATAAACCGAACAGCAGGAAAAAAATGGAGGAAGCAGAATATCTGCTTCCCAAATAGCTAAATACTATCGTTTCCTGACAATGACTGCAACAAGCAGAAGAACTACCACAGCTCCACCAATCAATGCAATTGTCATTGGGTCAAACACAATGCCTGTTGAAGTCGAAGTTTCGATACCTAGGATAGGATCATATTCTAGTATTTCATTGCCAAAGTTCTCAAAGGCTAGATAGATTGCTTGACCAGCCTCCAATCCAACGCCTTCGCCGTAGCTTGCTCTAACTTGAAGCGAATTATTTGCCGCAAGAGCGGTTTCTTCGTACTGGAAGTATCCATTCTCGAATTGGAACATTGTACCAGTCTTATGGAAACCTGATGGATCTCTGTCTCCTTGGACTTCTCCATGATTGCTCTCGGTAAGGTTGAACTGAAGGACAAGAATAGAGTCCTCATAGGTCCATTCCCATCCACCAACAATCAGATCAAACTTCATCTCACCAGGTGTTGACAAATTGAGATGAACTCTCACTTCAATTGTTACGTTGAATGCAGTAAGATTTGGCAAATTACCATAGTCCATCCCGGTACCCTCAGGTCGTGGATTAAATTCAGTTGTAGTTGTGAAATTGAAGTGAACCGCAGTGATGTTTTCACCTTCTTCATCTACCACAAAATCACTGAACTCCCATCCAATAGTTGGTAGGGCAAGGGGTGCACCAATCATGGTATCTGTACCATTAGTATAGATGCCATCTGCATTGGTATCATTAGCCTCAAACATTCTTACAAACATAACATGATAGTCAACAGTGGGAGTGTTTGGATCCCACCAATGGAAGTGTGGGGCTTGATTATTACCTGTAACTTTGATAGAGATATCATCTGTAGTCAGGGTGACAATACCCGCTGAATACTGATACTCTATGCTGTTACCTTGAGCAGCAGCAAGGGGCATAACAATACCTATCATCAGTACTGCAAAGGTTGCTAGAATGATTTTCTTGTAAGTGTCCATTAGATCACCAAGATATGCTGTGAATTTTGTATATATAGCAAATATTGATGAGCAATGAGATTTAGGGTGATAAAAAGGACTATAATGCCTCTAAACTGTGATAGAAGGTTTATGAAACCTTGTAAAGATTCACAGAGAATTTTTTCACTCACCTATTGAGAAGACTATGGGCGAGTTTAATGACATTTTCAACAGTAAAACCGTATTTTTCAAATAGCACTTCTGCTGGCGCTGATGAACCAAATGTATCAACACATAGATACTTCCCATTTTCTCCAGCCCAACATTCCCAACCTTGAGAAACTCCTGCCTCCACAACTAGACGTTTCTTTATCTTTCGAGGAAGAATCGAATCACGATATTCTTGACTCTGCATTCTGAATAGCTCCCAGCTTGGGAATGATACTAAACGCACATTGATACCTTGCTTGTGGAGTTTTTCTCCGGCCTGAATAATCAGATGTAGCTCTGAGCCTGAAGCCATCAAGATTATCTCCGGCTCTTTACCAAGATCTGCAAGTACATATGCTCCCTTACTTGCGCCAGATGCAGCCGCATACTTGGTCCGGTCAATTACGGGTATGTTTTGCCTAGTCAAGGCAAGAAGGGTCGGTCCTTTCCTGTTAGAAATCGCAACTTTCCATGCCTCCACCACTTCATTTGCATCACCAGGTCTAATTACCACGAGGTTGGGGATTGCACGAAGTGCTGCTAAATGTTCTACGGGTTGATGTGTTGGACCATCTTCTCCTACACCAATACTGTCATGAGTGAATACCCAAATGCTATGATGTCTCGAAAGTGCAGAGAGCCGTATTGCTGGACGCATGTAATCTGCAAACATGAGGAATGTAGCTGAGAAGGGTAGGATACCTCCATGAGCAGCCATACCATTCACAATTGCGCCCATTGCATGTTCACGTACTCCATAGTGAATATTTCGACCGTTCCGGGTTTTGGCTTGAAATGATTGACTCCCATCAATCCATGACTTGTTGGATGGTGTTAGATCTGCCGAGCCTCCAACGAGCTCCGTAAGCTTTGTAGCAAGAACGTTAATTGTCTTTCCCGACGCTGCTCGTGTGGCCATCCCTTTACTATCTGCAGGGAAGGTCGGAAGGCCGCTGTCCCAACCGGCCTCTAGTTCATGCTTCATACGTCTTGCGTAATCAGCGGCCAGCTGAGGATTTTCCTTTGAATACTTTTCAAAAATGGATTGCCAATTTGATTCCAATAGCAAACCTCTCTCACCAATTTCACGAAAGTGTTTCAGAACATCATCAGGAATGAAGAAACGAGGTTGCTGAGGCCACCCTAGGTTTTTCTTTGCTCCTTCTAATTCTTCCTCTCCCGCTGGTTCGCCATGAGCCTTAGAAGTATCTTGCTTACTAGGCATCCCGAATCCAATATGGGTCTTGCACATAATCAAAGATGGGCGAGGATCATTCTTTGCTTTCGAAATAGCCACATCAATTGCTTCAACATCATTCCCGTCATTAACCCTCTGAACATGCCAACCGAATGCTTCGAACCTTGCTCCACGGTCTTCAGTGAAAGTCAAATCTGTGCTGCCATCAATTGAAATATTATTATCATCGTAGAGCAGAACGATTTTTCCTAACCTCAGATGTCCTGCGAGTGATGCAGCCTCGGATGATATTCCTTCCATAAGATCTCCATCTGTCACTATTCCATAGATATGATGATTGACTATTCCATGTTGACTTTTATTAAAAACAGCAGAGAGGTGTGACTCAGCAATCGCCATTCCAACACAATTTGCCAGTCCTTGCCCTAGAGGTCCTGTAGTAACCTCGACACCTGGCGTTTTGAAACATTCAGGATGCCCAGGAGTCTTACTCTCCCATTGTCTGAAATTTCTAATGTCATCTAATGAGACCTCGTACCCAGTCAGATGTAGAAGGGAATATAGAAGCATTGATCCATGTCCACCTGAAAGTACAAATCTGTCTCGATCCCACCACTGGGGATTCTTTGGGTTGAATCGAAGATGGCGAGTCCAAAGAGTGTATGCCATTGCAGCAGCGCCCATTGGCATGCCTGGATGTCCGGAATTAGCTTGTTGTACAGCATCTGCAGAGAGAAAACGGATTGTATTGATTGCCCGATTTTCAAGTGATTTATCCGTCATTTGGACCTGCTCCATTTTATCGAAAATCCTGCGTGATAAGCCGTCTGATAGGCATTATCGCGTATCAGCTAACCCTCTTTTGGTTGTTACGTTTTCATGAGATGGTTTACCTTTCACTCTTTCGTAAAATTAAGGCTCATTGACATATGTTCCTGGCGGGTACTCTTTTAGAAAGTCTTCACGAATAGAATCCATGATTATATAATCATGGAACTTACCCATCATATATGTGGCTTGTCTATATCGTCCAACTGGTTTGAATCCGGCTTTCTCATACGCCCGCTGTGCTCGGTCGTTCTCATCCAAAGTTATCAAGAATATGCTATTTAGTCCGAGAACATGAAAACCAACCCATAACATGACTCTTATGGTATCTGTTCCATAGCCCTTTCCAAAGTTCTCTGGATTATGTATTGCAATCCCAAGCTCAGCCCTCTGATTCTGCTTCGATATGTCAAAAAAGCTCACAGTGCCAAGGAATTCCTGTGTTTTCTTGTCTTCAATAGCAAGAACCATTCCTCCGTCTTTCCATGGATCCATGGTGGTCACACGTTCCAACCATTTTCTCTCTGCATTCTTCGACATGGGCCATGCTGTGGCAAGGTATCTTCTCATCTCAAGATTGTTCCAATTCTCCATCACGGCATCTAAGTCCTCTAGCTCTAAGGCCCTAAGGCAAACTTTCTCACCATAGTACATATCCAGAATCCGTAAACCTTGTGTTAATAATTCTTGAGTATAGCCGAGTTCGATACACTCTTTATTAAGATTAAATCTGTCTTTACCCAAGGTGGAGTCTACATATTATGAGTCCAAAGAAGCATTACTTTGATGAACCCATTGTTAGTGTAGATCTATCTAGAGCGCGATTTCCGAAAACTTGCCCTGTCTGCGGAGCTTGTGCAACAGCACTATCTCGAATGACTATAGTTACAGGACGACCTCAATACCTTCGACGTGAATGGGATCCCCATTATAATCCATCAGTACGAAGAAAGGGAGGCATCCCGCAACCCAATCTCAAAGTTCTACCCATCCAAGTCTGTGCTGATCATTATTACACTGATGAAGGAGAGGATCGATACAAATCCCTCTGTTTAATAGTAGATGGACTGGCTATGGCGTTCATGTTCTTCGGACTAATTTTCTTGGGTGATTCGATATCAAGGGGGCGCCTGATTTCTCCATGGGTGACAATTTTCGTAGCAATCTTCATACTGTCTATGGTCATGACTGTAATTGTCTTCCGACCAAATGCTCTTGCAAGATCTGTGAAGATCATCGGCTTTGATGCTGGTATGCAGCATATTCTTCTCGAATTCAAGAGTACTTCATATCGTGATGAATTCTTCAAGGAAAATGCTATGCACTCAGAACTCGTTCGTTGGGTCATGAAGACTGATGGCTAATTTGCTAATGAATCGAAAACAAGTAAGAAGTGCTCATGTCGCCTCGAGTAAGAGCACTTCTTCATTTGTCAAACAACGACGTTTTGCCTTATCGTTGGATGTAGTAGGATGATTCTTGAAAGATGTCTTCTCAGATATCATTGTAATCTACCTGTACATGTAAGCATGAGTAATCGCATCAGTAGAGATTCTCTTATTGTAGGTGTTCTTGCTTGTCTTTTTTAATAGAGCCATGATAATTTACCTCCGATACTGGTAGGCATAGGTGATTGCGTCGGTCGAGTAAACTCGGCCAGTCTTGTTCTTCAGCACAGATGTGTTCCGGTTGTTAGTTGCTAGAGCCATAATAGTTCACAAGAAATACTGCTCAGAATTAGTATATATAGCGAAGCCACTTCTAAGGGACACAAGATGAAGTCACAAGATGTGACTATCAAAAAGGCAGATCTTTCAGGTTGAGAGCTACTATGGAAGAGATCATCATTACGGGACTTCTTTCAAAAATATCGGACCAATATGTGATTACAACTGATGAGGAAATCGAATACAGACTTTCAGCGATTCTTCCTTGGGAAGCTGTTTCTGCAGACTATGGTTCTGAAGAATTTGCATCGCATCTTGGGAAGCGCTTGACTGTGAGAGGGCTTTCAGATGGTTCTACTATATATCGTGCAATAATCTCAGAAATTATCTCTTAACAAAAGTGAAAAACAGTATGGAGGAGGTCTGGCTACAACTCTGCAGGCAGACTCCAACCTGTACTTGTTGTATTGATAGATTTAGATTTTGAGCTCTTCCTCGCTCTTCCAAAGTCCATGTATGTTACAATAGGCGGTAGCCATCAGAGTTCCTGACTTTTTAGTTGTGAAGACGAACTTTGTTATTGGCTCAGAGTGAATAGAACCTGTATCTGGTCCTTGAACGGATTCCCCATGTGTGTCAAAACTCACGTAACCAATCTCACAGGGAAATTTTTCATCCTCTGGCCAGAAGAATAGGTCAATCCACTTGATGTGATGAGCTGTTGTATTAGGATGTGGGATTTCCTTTCCAACAGATACTTTCACATATACCCGACCCTTTTCAATTTTTGAGATTTCAATTGCAGGAATATGTTTCTCACTCTTCCAATCCGCAGTTTGTATCCATTTCTTGCTCATTTTTCCTACCTCTCATATAGAGAAATGGGAGTATATTCAACTACCCACCATTCCCAATACGTAACTCTTGTTAAAACACTTCTCCTATGGCAGGCTCAAGGTTATATGTATACATCCTGCCCTGAAAAATCGCCAACAGAGTATCTGTAATGGAGGCGAGTTCAGTGGAATATTTCCGTCCAGCACATCAAAATACGACCGTGTATATCTCATTAATAGGCATTCTCACTGCTTTAACTATGGTTGCAACAATAATACTTATGGTCCCGTTTCCAACCACAGCGGGATATTTCAACCTTGGCGACGTATTAGTAATGATTAGTGGATTTATTCTAGGTCCACTTGGAGGGTTCATTGTTGGAGGTGGAGGTTCTGCACTTGCAGATCTAATCGTCGCG
The DNA here is from genome assembly GCA_029858305.1 of Candidatus Thorarchaeota archaeon. GTDB lineage: Archaea > Asgardarchaeota > Thorarchaeia > Thorarchaeales > Thorarchaeaceae > SMTZ1-45. Next base: position 95,786 of record JAOUFI010000001.1, on the reverse strand, counting down.
CCTCAGTATGCTCCAATTACTCTCATAGCAAAGGGGTTGGAAGGTATGTTTGTTGGTCTTTTTAGTGCAAAGACATTCAAAGAAACTCGTATCCGTATGTTGGATATTGCCGGTGTTATTCTCGCTTCTTCCGCCATGATGCTAGGATATTTACTTGGAGAAATGTTCATACTTGAATACTCGTTTGGAGCAGCCTTGGCAGAGTTGGTAACTGTCAATTCAATTCAGGTCATTATTGGGTCTATAGTTACATTGACCATTGGTCCTGTTATTCGATCGTATTTGCGCGACATGACCTATGGCGGAGAAGTTCTGTCGGAATCTGAAATCCAAGAGTCTTGAACATTTAAGTTGCTTCTCCCAAGAGCATCCCGCAGTTTGAGCGTCAGATGGCGGTGGTCAGAACGGTTTTTTAGGACCTGCTTCACCCTAAAATCCGTACAATCGGGCTCTACGTAACACTCAGAACTGGATGGAAGGCATAAAGCTATGACTGATAGGAAAAAGCTAAGAATTGATAATAATCGACTGAGTGAAATCAATGATTTCTTACTCAGTGATGATAATCAGCTTGTGACTGACCTTCTCGCGTTGATTGATAAATACGGGGGAATTAACAAAATCAACAGAAAAGCAGAGGAGGCAAGAAGGCTCGATAACCTGATGGCGATGCTCGAGGCAAAGAAGTCTCCATATGTCGATGATCTTCTATGGTTACAAGATCAACGTGATAATCATGTCTTCATTTCTATTCCTGAATATCGAAAGAGAGTACTTGGTGATAAGGCAAGTTCAATGAAATTCGATGAGAGTTTTGCTGTCACTCTTGAGATTAGTGCATGTCAGTATTTTCCATGGCTGATGGCAGAAACCAAACAAGCTATTGCGAAAGGTGAGTTAATGCCAGGTCGCTTCATCAGGGTTCGGAAAATGTCTGAACAAACTGCTGACAATGATGTCATTGCATTTGCCGCTGCTATGCAAGTATTTGGTTCTTCATATGTTGAAACACTTGACACTAAGGGCACATACCCTGGTCCTGATGGAGCTCCAGTCAATGTCCATCTTGGTGGCCCCTCGACAATCACAGGCTATTTTGGTGGCGTTGGAATGCCTAATGAGTTTCCTTTGAAATGGGCCGATGAATTCCTGCATTATTATACAACATATGGTGTAAAACAGGTGCTCAATATCAATCCCGGGAGTGTACTAGTGGGTTATATGATGTATAAGCTAGGAATCGACATGGAGTTCAAGATTTCCGTATTCATGGGTAATGACAACCCATTTGCATGCTTATGGACCCTAATGACTGCAAAACTCTTTAGCCGTGACGATGGGACCAGCCCTCTAATTGGTTTTAATCTCTCGAATAGTGTCAATAATGAAACCATCGAGTTTGCAGCCCAGATTAGAAAAGCCTTTGATTTCGAAGACGTGGTACGCATTGAGCATCACATTACGGAAACCTACAAGTCCATTGTCCGGCAACCATATGACAGACTTCCCGAACTTCTTGAATTGGCAGACCATGTGAAGAACATCAGTGCAAAACATGAAGGCGGTACTCCTAAGGCAGAAGCTGCACGGGAATATCAAAGTGATATCCTTGATTATTTCCGAACAAAGGAAGACATCGTTGAAGCAGGGCATATGCCCCTACATCTACAAAACTATCTCGATAAGCATCAATCATTAAACCGAACAGCCGAGGAGCTAACAAAGCGAGGGCTAACCTTCCTAGCAGCCCCTAATCTCCATATGATCTAGTGATGACTCTTGAAACGCAGACGAGTAAACACTAGTCTGAATGACTCTCTTTACATATCCGGCTGGAAAATGTCATCATACATATGTTGAAGTCTGTTCTTGTGGCTCTCCTCTTCCTTTGCAAGGGTTTCAAATACGGTTCGGTGTTGTCCACTCCCTGTGAGCTCCGATAGAGCTTTGTAGAAACTATGGGCAGAAGACTCTTTCTTGATTGCCACAATAAGGACGTCTTGGGGTGTAGAAGATGGTAGCAGTGGAATATCAATTAAATACTGGTTCAGGTCCATATCATCTAATTCTTTTTTTGTTTCACAACTGAATGTTTCACAAACACCAGCTTTTAGAGCAGTCTGTAGTTTTTCCTTGTGCGTGACCTCTTGATTTGCCAAATCTTGGAGTAGCTTCGCTGATGCCTTGAATTCTGATTCTTCAGCGGCCTTCATATAAAACTCATAAGCTTCCTCCTCTCTCTGAATTGCGAGGGAAACAAGTCTTTCGAATGTCTTTTGTACATTAGTCAACGATATGCCTCAAAAGTGGAATCATTAAGTTCGTTTTAAGCCTAATGTTCGCAGACCAAACCATCTATTGCCATCTTCATCATTTGGATTAAAAATGGGTTCATGAAAATATAGAAGTGTGTTTACTGACATTATAAATCAGTATACGTTGAGTTGATGTTTCATGCGACTATGGAGTAATGATTTTACAGAAGGTCAACCAATTCCTGACAAGTGCTCATATCGACATGAGAATAAACGACCTCATCTTGCGTGGGATGATATACCCTCAGAAACAAGGAGTTTTAGTCTCATCTGTAATGATCCCGACGCTCCAGTTGGCGACTGGATTCATTGGCTGCTGCATGGCATTCCATCTGGCGTTCATGAGATTACACCTGATGAACCGATTCCTGGAATTCAGGTTGAAAATGACTTCGGGATTGTTGATTGGGGCGGACCTGCCCCGCCCTATGGTACTCATCGATATATTTTCTCACTCTATGCTCTAAAAGTACCAGCTTTGGAGAACGTGGATAAGAACTGTTTTAGAGAATTATGCGAGAAGCATAAGATTGCATTAGCTCAAACAATGGGTACATATACACGATAGAAGCGCATGATATTATAGGCGGAGGCTACCTTTGTCGATATTGAGTTTAACTACAGAAGACGTTGATTCCGATGAATACTGATTTCCTTCTCGAAACTAAAGACTTGCGGGTTGAAGTGAGTGGTATACCAATTCTTAGTGGTGTAGACCTTACTTTCAGTGCTGGACAGGTATACGCAATCCTTGGTCCCAATGCTTCAGGTAAATCTACGTTGGCTAAGGCAATTATGGGCTTACCAGAGTACAAGATTTCAGGTGGTGATATTTTATTCAATGGCAAATCGATTCTGCACAAATCAATCACCGAACGTGCACGGATGGGAATTGCCTACGCTTTCCAAACTCCTCCGCGAATACCTGGTGTCAAACTTGATGATTTCATCTGCAGAGTATGTCCTGACTACCAATGTAAGGATGAGGATGAAATGCTCATGGGGGACTCGTGTGCATGCAAACAAATCCTGTACGACGATTTTGAGAGACTCGGGATCAGAAATCTGGCTAATCGTGAACTCAATGATGGCTTTTCAGGTGGTGAGTCCAAGAGGAGTGAGCTCTTTCAAGTCCTCTCAATGAGGCCCAAGATCATGTTCCTTGATGAGCCTGATAGTGGTCTTGATTACGATTCACTCAAGATTGTTGGAAGAGAACTAAAGGCAATAAGAGAGAAGCGTGATGCTACACTTGTAATAATAAGCCATCATCGTTATGTCTTAGAGTTTTTAGAGGTGGATAAGATCTACATTCTACAACGTGGAAGACTAGTCTACACTGGTGATATGAGTGACATTCCTATTTTGGAGGAGAAAGGGTACGAACGCTTTTTTGCTGAAATAGCTGGATGAGGAGGTTCATTCATGCCATCTGGAAATACTAAGAAACGCGCACGTTCTGCACGGGAAAAGACGGCTCCATATGGTGATGATATTAATCTTGAGGAGTATGAATATTCCACCTCCCACCCTAGTGACTTGGAATCCCTTGACAATATTTCGAAACAGGACCGCACATTGGTTCGAGAGGTAGGATTTGATCCTTCACAAAAGAGAGTTTCAGGATCTTTCATGCAGTTCGATAACGAGAGTATTCTTGCAGATGTATTAATTCAACAAGAAGGTCTTGAGGTCATGCCCACAGATCTGGCTCTCAAGAAATACGAGTGGCTACATGATTACCTCTGGAATGCAGTCCAAGTTGACACTGATAAGTACACAGCAAGAAGTGAGCTAGAAAATTACAGTGGCTATTTTATTCGGGCGACTGCTGGATCTAGAATCGAGATGCCAGTTCAGAGTTGTCTATTAATGAAGAAGAACCAATCTGTTCAGAATGTTCACAATATTATCATAGCTGAGGAGGGCTCTGAACTTCATATCATCACGGGGTGTGCCACACCAGCCAATGTAGAAAAATCGCTTCATCTGGGGATTTCAGAGTTCTATGTCAAAAAGAAAGCTCGACTCACTTTTACTATGGTCCATCGATGGAGTGAGAAGATAGATGTACGACCCCGATCCGCAACAATTGTTGAGGAAAATGGCACATTCATCTCAAGTTATGCGATACTAAGTCCACTCAAGTCCATACAGACCTTTCCCAAGGTCCGACTAGTCGGACCTGGCGCTAAAACTGACTTGTATTCGGTTGTTTATGGGAGTAAAAGCTCGAAGTATGATGTTGGTGGGCTCTTGAGTCTTGAGGCTCCAAAGTCCAATGGAAAGGTAATATCACGGTCAATTGCGACCGATGAGTGCGAAATCATCGCTCGGGGAGATTTGATTGGACTCTCTGGAGAAACAAGAGGTAGATTGGAATGTGATGGACTCTTAGTCAGCAACACTGCAGTGATTAGAGCAGTACCCATGCTTGCAGCTCGCGCAGAAGGCTCAGAGTTAAGTCATGAGGCTACTGTTGGTAAGGTCGGAGCTGAGCAACTTAGTTATCTCATGAGTCGCGGGTTAAATGAAGATGAGGCCACTTCACTCATTATACGAGGTTTTGTGAAATTGAAAGTTCCCGATCTTCCACCGGCACTTCAGAAATCAATTGATGACGCAATCAAGATGAGTATGGAAGGTGGCATGTGAATTATCAGGCTACTTTCTTGGAATTATCTCCCGCATTCCAGAAGGAAGATATTTGTGGAGAGCAGTAGGAATCTTAACACTACCATCTTCTTGTTGATAGACCTCTAGAATAGCGACCAATGTTCTGGGATTAGCCATTAGAGTACTATTCAAAGTATGCACGAAAGCCTTCTCCGTTCCCCCTTTCTTAATCCTAAATTTGATGTTCAGACGTGTGGCTTGATATGCTGTGCAGTTACTGCAGGATCCACCTTCACGGTATGTTTGTTGACCCGGGAACCAGTATTCAAGATCATATTTCTTTGCGGCAACAATACCAATATCGCCTGTACATGAATTCACAATGCGATATGGAAGTTTGAGCGCCTGCACATATTCCTCCTCATTTCGAATCAACTCTTCGTGAGTATCCCAAGATTCGTCTGGGTGGCTAAAGACGAATTGTTCAACCTTATTGAACTGGTGCACTCTGAAGATTCCCTTTGTATCCTTGCCATGGGAACCTGCTTCCTTTCTAAAGCATGCACTGACTCCTGCTAGTTTGATTGGGAGTTCTGCAGGTTCGAAAATCTCACCCATATACATCGCGGCCATTGGGTGTTCAGATGTTGCGATTAGATACAGATCCTCTCCTTCGATTTTATACATCACATCTTCAAAATCAGCTAGATCCGTCACTCCTTCATATGGCTCCCGCCTCATCATGAATGGTGGATATACAAGAGAATATCTCTTCTTCAATAACATGTTCAATGCCATCTGCTGCATTGCAAGATCGAGTATTACAAGTTCATTCTTAAGATAATAAAATCTAGAACCTGCCACTTTGGCTGCTCTTGGAAGGTCTCCAATATCAAGCGATTCAAGTAAGTCCACATGGCTATGAACCTTGAAATCAAATTCCGGCTTTCCGCCCCATTCTTTCACAACTTCATTATCTTGATCATCCACACCATATGGGACACTTTCATGAAGTATATTGGGAATACTCATCTGTATTCTCTTGAGTTCAGACTGCAATTCTCCAGTTTCACGTTCAACTTCAGAGATTCTCTTGTTCACTTGGTTTGCTTGTTTCACAAGTTCTGAGTCGTCTTGTCCAGATTTTTTCCGTTGACCCACTTCCTTTGAAAGCCTATTTCGTTGTGTTCTGAGACTCTGTATTTCCTTCTGAAGCGCTCTTATTCTATCATCAAGTTTAAGAAAACTCTCAAATTCCTGAAGTTTGACCTTATCTCTACGTCTTTCTAGGTTCAATCGAATAAGGTCTATGTTCTCACGGATGAATCGAACATCTAGCATTAATATTCTCTCCTGCATCAATTAGCTGAATCAAACAGAGTTTCTTTCCTCATAAGTTGTTTTCTCTATTAACTCGACTTTTTCACCTTGCTCTTTCGATGGCTTTTCTATATACTTCCTCAATTTGACCTATTTGACTCTGCCAAGAGTATTTTTCCTCAACCTTTTTTCTGCAGCGCATACCCATTCTCTGTCTTAACTTCTTGTCCCCTGCAAGAATTCTCATTGCCTCGACAATAGCTTCGACATTATCAGGCTCGACCAAGATTCCCTCATCCTTTCCTAGTAGTTTAATCGTTTCGCCAATAGCAGTTGTTATCACTGGAAGCCCACAACCCATTGCTTCTAGAACGCTCAAACCAAGCCCTCCAATATTCTGCGGGATTACAAATGCATCCATTCTCTGAAGGACTGCTGGAATATCATCGTGCTCAATTGCTCCTAGCCAAGAGAGTGAACCATCATCTACGCACCCGTTAATCTGGTGCTTTAGCATGCCATCACCGATGAGAGTGAGTCTGGTTTTAGGATTCTCAGCATGATACTCTTGAAAAGCAGCTAATAATAGATGAACCCCCTTATCATAGCTAAGACGACCAACGTACACAAAATCGACGATACCATCATCAATCATCTTAGTACTATCTGGCTTAAAGAGGTCTATATCAACTCCATTTCTTATCACTGATACGCTATCCTCCGAAAAACCGCTTTCAAGAAAGTATGGTTCTTGGGAAGGATCAACTAGAATGACTTGATTGTATTTTCTACTCGCGAACAAGGAGGCTTTCCATGCTATGCCAAACAGGGTCGTATATATCGATCCACCCGCAGCATAGGCAAGATGGTATGTAACGACAAGGGGCGGCAAAGATTTCTTAAAATATGGCAATAAAAACTCGGTGCTTCCTGAGTTCATTTGAATGTGAAGGACTTCGATTTTGTTTTCTTGGCACAGCTTTGCAATAGTCCGTGGGGCTGTAACAGAATCGATCGAAAAATGTGGATTCAACTGGATTGCCCTATACCTGTGCACTCTCTCAATAGGAAGACCATGTACTATCTTTGATTGAGTGAACGCATGTACCTCATGATTTCGTTTAATCAAACCTGTGAGGACTGCATTGGCCCTAATACATAGCCCGTCTGGTGCACCAAACTTGCTCACCATACCAATCCTCATTGTATTCACGCAACTCAGTTCTGGGTTCAATTAAATTCTCTTATAACGTCTTTCGATAACACTCAGTTCTCTATCTCTGATGAGGGGCATAGTTTGTTGATTGTGCATGTTGAGCATTTTGGGTGAGAGGCTTTGCAAGTCTGTCTACCATGGGCTCCAATAAGGCGAGCGTAGTCAATCCATCTATCTCTTGGAAGAAGCTGCATGAGGTCCTTCTCTATTTTGTCTGGTTTTTTATCATATTGACTAAAACCAAGTCTAATGGTGACTCTCATTATATGAGTGTCAACAATGACACCCTCTGCGATTCCAAATACAGTCTGGAGAACCACATTCGCAGTCTTCCTGCTCACTCCTGGTAGAGTAATAAGATCATCAAGAGTATTGGGCACATTTCCTCCGAAGTTTTCAGAAATCATTTCTGCAGTTTTCTTGATATAAGCAGCTTTCCGATTATACGCTCCACAAGAGCGGATAATTTGAGCAAGGTCTTCTACATCTCCTTTTGCCATTTTCACTGAGTTTGGATATTTTCCAAATAACACGGGCGTAATCTTATTTACACCGGCATCTGTGGCACGTGCAGAAAGAATGGTTGCAATGACCATCTCAAACGGATTGTTGAAATACAAGTATGTCGGTGGAGCATCTTGGTATGCGTTACTAAGTCTATGAAGAATTTCTTGAATCCTTTTCTTATCATCTTGTATGGTCTTTCCTTTCATATTGCTAAGTATGTGTGTCTATTCTAAAAAACTAGTGTCATTGAACTATTACAGATTCTTTGTCAATCATTAGGAACTTGTTGTCCTTTTTCGGTGAGGTCGTATCGTGCAATTGCTCCAAGAATCAGAAGGTTCAGTATTAGTACAACTACAAAGAGATTCAGGATACTTGTTACTTCCGATAGCATCCCTCCAATGAATGGCCCAAATGATGATGCAAGGTAGATGACAAACCAGAACATAGCAAGTATCTTTGAGGTGTCCTGCCCAGGCATCCTTTTTCGGATTAGAACAAGCATAATAGTATACCAAAGGGTATCATTTACATACTTCAGGACAACAGCAAGAAATGAGAAATTGAAAATCACTCCAAGTCCTGGTATCATCAAGTTGGCACTATCTACAAATGACGATGGCGCCCAATTAGGAAACCAGTAGGCTAGAATCATGAGGGCTGCAGAAATTGGCATTGCAGTATACACAAGAAGCGCAATTGATTTTACTCCCTTTTTGTCAGAAAGGCGTCCTATCTTTAGAAGGAGTGGGACTTGTATCGTTAGGGTAACTATCAGCATGATAGTTATTGATTGAACATCAATGAACAGTACGTCATACATATAGATAAGCGAACCAAGATTGAAGAATGAATCACTAATTGCGTCTAGAACACATACCACTACCATTCCTGGCACCATTCTCAATAGAATCCTTAGTGCTCTGCTATTGTCTTGTATAAATGACCTCCATAACTTCGTTCCAGTTTCTCTCTTTTTCGATGGGATGCTCTTAAGATACGCCGCTCGGGCTATTGTACAGACAAGGAGTAGGACACCTCCTACTAGGTGGAGCTGTCTATATGCCTCAAACTCAACAAACGGGTAGAGAAAAGCAAAGACTGCAAGTGTGATAATGGAGAGCGCTCTCCCAGCTGTAAATAATGAGAGTGCAAGACCACTGTGTTCTTGTGGCATATTATCCATAATGTATGCTGTCGAGCCACTTTTGGTGAGATCTACTGAGGAATAAACTATGAGCGCCATGAAGATGAAAACAGGATCAATGAATATTCCAATCATCAGATAATAGATTCCCATCAAAAGAAATGAAATAACAGAGAGGCTTTTTCGATTTACAGTATCACCAACATAACCTCCGAAGAAACGAGCAATAGTGGCTACTGCAGAAGTAATTGATCCTATAGCACCAATGAATATTAGGTTTGGAATTATATCCCAAAGATAGAGATTGAAGAATGTGGTGAGATACGAGAACGCATTGAAGACCCATCCAGTAATCAAATAAATTCTATAATTCTTCCATGAAAAAATAGCTGTCAGAGAGGCTCTAAGTCCATCCTGCGGTTCATGCCCCTCTTGAATATCCATGTGGTCCAAATCTTCATTAAAGGCCGGAATATCTGCCTTATCATCCAATGGATTTTTGTCCAAGCTGTTGTCACTCCGCGCATCATGCTTCTGGACCACTTTCATTTATAGTCTATCTCCAAACACCGGTCTATGCAAGGTTTTTCCAAGTCTATAGACTCTTGAAACCTTAGTACCTAGGTGTTTGTTCGGTGCTATTTAGACTCCTTTTCTATTCTTGTCTAACTATCACTCTTCGAGAAACCACCGTTCTCGAATTGGATGTGTCTTTCTTTCTTGACTACCAATGAATCACTATTCGAACACAAGCACCTTGACCTCCCCATCAGCAGTGGGAATAGCCATGAGTTTGTGGGTGCATATGTCAGCTGTGATCACAAGGCACTCTGGTGGAGCGTGTGCTGTCATGAGGTTTCTGACTGCTAGTTCAAGGTTGATTGCAGTCAATCTTACAACCTCTGGGTCAGTAAACGGGTCCACTTCGCGGCCTGTTTCGGAAGTCACGATGTTTCCAAGTACTGGCTCGATTCTTTCAGTTATCATTCGTTTCTTTTCTCCTATTATTTTTCAAACGGACAAAGTCCGTATTCTTTCTTTTAGAAAGGTGAGGGATCTGTATCTCCTGGTCTTGGTTGCATTCTGGTTCTCTCCTTTTTTTCATGTTCTCTTTCGATTTTCTAGTTGGTTGGCGTTAGACTCCTTCAATGGCTTCATAGAAGCCATTCTGGGATTCAATCGCCGGTTTCTCTGTAATCTGTCTCTCATTGAACTCTATCACTGCAGAGAATAGCTAAGAATCCCATACCAACCAATGTCCAGCAACGTGGAATCCTCAAACGCAGTTCACTCGCCTTACATTTCAAATCCAATTACCAAATCTAGTATCCACTAGAATGGGCATGGATCTTCACATGGCGGTTGAACAACGGTTGAGATACCGCGCACGACACCGATTGATAGTAACTCCAATGCAGCACGATTCTTAGTCATGCTCTCGTAGAGAGTTCGTATCCTGTCTGTGCTAATCGCTTTTCACCTCCTTTCATTGCTGGGCATTATCTGGTATGGCGGATACACTGACTGTCACTCTAGCCTTTGCGACCTGATTGACCTTATGTGTCATAGTCGGCCGCCTGCCTCTGACTAGATAGGTAAGATGGCCTGATCTAATTAGGTCAGTATCACCTAACCTATGAGCTCAGTCTGCAGTGTGAATCCAAGAACATACCACCCAATCGAGCATAATAAGGGAGTGGTGTGCGGAGAGATTTACTAGAATGCCCTCTAGGAGCCATTACAGCGCCATGCTATTTTCGAGTTTAAAACATGCATTATCTAGATAATACAAGGGTATCACAAAATGGCCGCCAAAAACATTCTTAACTTAACATCTGGCCATATATACGTAGGTAAGACATTATGCATCCAATGAGTCCTGGCGAGCTTAGATTACTAAGTAGGTTGGTGATTGATCCATCATTACGGCAGGCTCGGCTCGCAGAAGAATTTAAGCCATCAGTAACTCGTTCCGCAGTTAATCAAATTTGGAAAAATCTCGAACGTGAGCATGGACTGAAAATCAGAGGTAATCTTGATTATGGGAAAATTGGTCTCCAGATGATTTTTGGAATTGCTATTACTAATGAGGAATCAGGCGTTTTAGAGAAGTTCTATCGATGGCTCAAATCAAGCAAATTGGTCACCTTGGCATTACGGTCACAGATATCTTCAACATTCAATTCTCTTGTATATTTTGAAGTCCTGTCTTCTGTTGATAGTCAATATCAATGGTTTCAAAGCCAAATCAATCGATTTAGAAAGAAACCTTACTCTCTCACAATCTACACTTCTATGTGTTTGAAGATATCCCATCATCTGAATCTTGGACTGTTTGATGGGAACAATTGGACTTTTCCTGATGGCTTCCGATTAGAAGCTTCAATAGGTGCAGCAAAAGGGTATGTAGATATTCTTCCCGTGGTGGGGACTGTCGAACAAAGTATTCCTAGAGAGATTGTTTTAGATAACATGATTATTGCAGCGGCAATTGAGGGTGATTACAACGTCACTGCTACTAGCCTATCATCATTATATACTGAAATGGGTTTGAAACCTGACTCGAGTCGCACACTTCGGAGGAGAATCGCTCAAGCAAGAAAGAAGTTTGCGCATCCTTACGTCGAAATTCATAACATTGGCCTCGATCAACGTGTCATGGTCATTATTCATGATGACCTTGATGTAGAATCTGACTTTTCTCGCCTTTTGCATGCGCAAGCAGGAACTTTCCCTAAAGCGCGAGTAATATCAGGTCCCGGGCTCACTCTTCTCGACTTGGAGGTTCCGAATAATATGGCATGGCTTCCTCTTTCTCATGTTATGTCTGGTCTTGTTGGCAATTCGTCTGAGATATGTACATTTATAGCCGACCGACACGAGAAAGTAGCTCGACTTGAGCGTGTGGTGTCCTACTTGGCATCACGCACGCCCTCTGGATGAAATCATCCGGCGTTGAAAAAATTGAACAAAACTCATTCAGGAATAGAAAAGGCAAATCGCAACTCTAGTTCATATGATATATCTATAACAACACCATATGACGATTTGATTCCTAAGGTTGATGATCCTGCAGTACAATTCTATCTAGACGCCATGAGAATATACCTGGGCCTTTGTGCTGGTTCAATTACCATGGAAACCGCGCTCAAGGCTGTCGACAGGTTAAAAGAGAATTCTGAATACACAACCTCTCCAACTAATCCAACAATGGTTCCAATCAATGAGCAATACAGAGTGAAGATGATTGAGAATCTTAGAACTCTTAAAAAATTCAATCTCTTCTCTGTAAGTGCAATTAGATCTGCATATAACTTCGTTTTTCTTGTGGAAGATGCTCCCGTCAGTGATACCGATCTAACAGTTCTCTCTGTACTCTGCAAGAACCCGGTCATTTCGCTCGTTGATGCATCTAGTATCCTTGACGTAGCTCCTCGGACTGTTGCTCGATCCCTAGAACGGCTTCGAGAGAGAAATAGCCTTAGAGCTGTTCATCTAGTCGATTATGCGGCATTTAATCTTCAATCTGTCATGATATTCTTTACTCTTCAGAAGGATATAGAATGGAGTGCAATTGAGCGGGGTTTGACTCGATATCCGTTCACAAAGAGTATCCTCCGGACAGCTATGACTGATGTCGGGTATGCGACTTTTCTCATTCCTAACTTTGCAGAAAATCTATCATTCTTCACTAAATCAATTAGAACAGTTGCAAAATCAATTTTTGACTACTCCAGTATTCATATTCAGACTCAATCAGGAGCAATTTCGGATATATCTCTGTTTAATAATAAATCATGGCAACTGCCTGATACTTTGGAGAACATGTTGAAGACTGACCATATCGTTAGTCCGGAAGAATATCCCCCACTTCTTAACTCCACTAATCCAAGATTGGGCTTTAGCAAGGAGGATTTCATTATCGCTGCAGAGATGCAGTTAGACGCAAGAGCTTCTCCCAGCAAAATTAGTGAGAGTTTAAGAATGAGAGGGATGAATATTGACCCGAAGAAAATATCTACCATTCTTCGAAAGATTCAGAGCCATAATCTAACGCTTCCCTACTTGGTCTTTGCGCTTCCGAGATTGTCCTCCAATTTCTGTTTTGAGATAGTCTGTAACGATGATTGGAAACCTCGAATTCTTTCAACAATCAAGAAATTTCCATGGGTAATTTACTACCTATCATCAAGGGGAATCATTGTTTGGACGATGACACCAGGAGACCATCAGGTTGAATACTATCAACTGTTTCGTGCATTAGAACAAAAATCAGGTGTGAGTTCGGTTCAACCAATCCTAACAATTGCTCAGGGAGGGTCTAAATCAATGTTAGATTTGACAAGAGACTATCCATACATCGATGGACGATGGCTAATCGGAACAGATAGCTTGGATATTGGTGACTACATCGAATACTAAAATCTAGTATCTTATGCCTCACAGGCTTTCTTAGCATGGATTATTTGTTTCACACCATCAAGAGTTGCACCTTGAGGTGGTCCAAAGACGATCAGCGTCACTCCTAAGTTTCCATATTGATTTGCGCGATTACAGATTTCTTCTTGTGTTTTACAGATACAGAATCTGTCAATAATGTTCTGATCTATAAGATTAATCACACTCTCATCGATTTTCTCTCTCTCATTCAGGAGCGAAGCTGCTGGTTGAAGCGCCTTGTTTAGTCCAAATCGCTTCTTCAGTGATGGACTCATCCCAAGAGCAACAACTCCTGCTGAGGCTCGTATACTTAGCTGCTCATTACAATGAACTGAGTTTCCAACGAGTGTCGGGGGAAAAATACCAATTTCGAACGAATCCGGAATGTTTCCTAATGTTTCAATTGCCCATCTTATCATCTCGGGATCTGAGTAGTTTAGAAGCACCCCATCTGATTTCTTTGAGGTTTCAATCATCTTCGGACCTTGTGCTCCCAAGAATACACGACAGTCTTCAAAATCACACAACCCCTCTTGAATACTCTCCAACGACTCTGCCATTCTAGTTACAATTGTCGACCCTCCCCCGTATTCAACGCCAATGTCCGTCAATCTAGTTTTATCACCAGGACCAATCATTAAATCAAATCTATTACCGTGGTGTCGTATTAAGGTGGACATGTATTGCACGATTTGTTTTGGCGTATAGATTAACGGGCTAAGGAGACCCACACCTATCCTACAAAATTTCGTTTTCTCAGCTATTACAGCGGCCAAAATAGGTGATACTCTTACAGCCGGATAATCAGTTATCCATATGGAGTTCATTCCTCCCTTATCTGCAACCACCGCCTTCTCCACAATCTCCGAAACAGACTCTCTGAGATTGATGGCTATTCCCCACTGAATTATACATCCCTCCTTCGATGAATCTCCTCGAAGATTTCAGTCATTGCTTGTCTCCACTCCCCACTAAAGGGAGGTCCAAGAACTACTTCTGTAGCTCCTAGCCTGTGTACCTCCTCGAATCTATCTACCATATGTTCCTTTGTTCCAGAGATAGCAAACGTATCGATGAATTGCTGATTGATGAATTCTGCGCCTGCTTTTGGTCCTGACGCTGCAACAACTTCACGTATTTTGATAGCTTGCTCTCGATCAATATCCAGCAGGTCCAGCACCTGTTCTGGCGTATCTGCCACAACTAAGGCAACAACTTGTTTAGCTAGCTTTTCACTTCCTCCCTTAAAGGTCGGAATCGTTGGCAACCATACCACTTTCTCGATTTCTCTCTTCGATGCAACTTTGTCTATAGTATCAATTGCATATCGTAAATACTCCTGAGGTCCTGAGAGGATGACTCCATCAGCTATCTTCCCGGCGAGTTTCAACATCTGGGGCCCACGGACTCCAAAAAATATTGGAATCTCAATTGATTGACTGATCCGTAAGCTGTAGTCTGTAAGAGTGAACAGTTCCGATTCCACAGTCACAGACTCAGAATTGAATAGACGTTTCAGAGACAGTGTTGCATCTCGTAGTGCACTAACAGGCCTTTCTACTTGTTTTCCTAGCCTTTGCAGATCTTGAATTCCCCCAAGTCCTATTCCAAGAACGAATCTCCCACGTCCAAGCTCCTGCAAGGTGAGTGCGGTTCGGGCAATCGTTGAGAGATTATGAACTGATATTGGGATTATGCCAGTTCCAACTCTAGCATTTGTTGTGTTCTCTAATAGCGATGCGGTGAGAATGGAAGTTTCTTGTCCTAGTCCGATATCTTCTCCCACCCATATTCCTTCAACTCCCAGTGAATCTGCATTACGCCCTATCCAATTTGTTGCACTCAATTCCATACTTGTTGTGATACCAACACTTGCTCTGTACATTTTCGCATCCTGTTTCTATTCTTTCCTTCTGAATATATCTGATTGCTCTTTGAATTATTCGTCAGCCACAAAACAGGCATAGATATTTCTGTAGACGAATATAACAAGCTTTGATTACAGTGATTCGAATTGTATGGGGAATAACAGGTTCAGGTGATAGAATCAAGGAGATTCTAGAAACCATGTTGCAACTCAAAGAATTGAAGGATCTAAAAATCACAGTGATTGTTTCAAAGGCTGGAGAGCAGGTATTCAGATGGTATAAACTATGGGACGGTCTAAAAGCGTCTTTTGACAAGCTTTTGACTGAAACCAATGCCAATGTACCTTTCATTGCTGGACCTCTTCAGATTGGCAAGTATGACCTGCTATTCGTAGCACCTCTCACTGGCAATTCGACAGCTAAAATTGCTCATGGAATTGCTGATACATTGATTACAAATGCAGTGGCTCAGACGCTCAAAGGAAGTACGCCTGTCTATGTCTATCCTGTAGATCAATCCACGGATCCTGTCGAAACGGCTGGGCCAGACGGAATAAAATTCACTATCAAACCACGTCGTATTGAATTAGAGAATGTAGATACGTTGCGAAGCATGAACGGAGTTACGGTTCTGTCAGATCCTTCAGAGATTATTAATGTGATAAGAAAAAAACTCGAAGGCACTTGAGGATGTGTGAATGAGGAGTTTCTCTACTGAAGCATTACGTAGAACAGTACGAAATTCTATTGTCAAATGGTTCAACACAAATGGTAGAAATTTTCCTTGGAGATCTACTACTGACCCCTATCATGTGCTAATTGCTGAGATGCTTCTTCGGCGCACCACAGCGACTGCTGTTTCTCGGATTTATCTCAATTTTATGACACGATTCGAGCAGCCAGAATGGCTTGCCAAGACTAACATTAATACCATTGCCTCAATGATTTGCTCCTTAGGACTCCAGAATGTGAGGGCTCGACACCTCCAAAAAGCCGCTCTCAGTATAATAGAGGAGTATGATGGCTCAATTCCGCAAGCATTTGACAAATTAACAACTCTTCCTGGCGTTGGAAAGTATGTGGCTTCTGCTGTTCTGAATTTTGCATATCACATCCCTATGCCGCTCGTCGATGGCAATACAATCCATTTGATGTTTCGAGTGTTTGGATTGACCTTTAATGGTCCAAATGACCCAAGAGCTTGGGATTTCATGGAGTCTTTTGACTTAGGGAACCAAAACAGGGCTTTTTACTGGGGCGTTATTGATTTAGTGGCCATGATTTGTCTTAGAAAGTCTCCTCGATGCACCGATTGTCCTCTTCAGGAAGTATGTATGTGGAATCTCGAATCTGCAGTATAAGCTGGCACATCAACTCTATTCAATTGAAAATAACTTGAAAATGCTACCAACATACAAATGATTCTTAGTCTAAATCAGGAATCGGAATTTCTACTGCGAAACTCTCTCCACACGGGCAGCTGGCATTAATCGGATACTTGTCAGGTGTGTCTATTTCTATGATTGCACCTTGTAGAGCAGCTTTGTCAATCATTGTTTGCATGTTGTGAACCATGTATCTGGCAAATCCTACTACAAGATCTGGGATTGACGTATCATCTATCCAGTAAATGAATCTTGAACAACTAGGGCAATGGCTTATGATGACTCTTGTACCATCCCCGCAGTTACTGCATTGAAGATCACTATAGTGATAATCTGGAGCATTCGGACATGGTAGAATCCGTTGATTCTTGTTCCCACATCTATAGCAATAGTATTCAAAATTGATGTTTTCAATCATTAGGAATCAATCCCCGCTCCCGTATCGCTAAATAAATCTCTTTGTTGCACTAGGATTACTTTTTGGACGGATATCACGATGTGGGGACCTAATAAGGGATATTAATGATTAAAATTGGGAAGTGTCTATAGGTGCTGATTGAACATTCTGACATCAAGCTATTATCTCTTCTACTCGTTTTCCTTAGTGAGAATTATCCTACTAGTGCGAATCGGTGTAATAGCTGCAACACATCTTCACCGAGATTTGGCAAGTCCTTTTTCATTAGTGGTGAATGGGTTTGTGTCAACTGCGTACTGCATCGGATTCAAACAATTTCCGATTAGTGAAAAACTACTAAAGCCGAAGAGTGAAAAGTAAGTGTTAGAAACTCAAAGGCACTGGTGAATCCCTTGAAAATTAGAGTTCAACCGCATTTAAGAGTTGGAGAAGGCGATGTTGAGAAGGTCGTCATTATTACTGGCAATCCTGATAGAGTGCCTGTAATTGCGTCAAAAATGAAAGATCCTGAAGAACGCGCCCGATATAGAGGGCTGGTGACATACCATGCCTATACGCCGAAAGGCAATCCAGTCACTATTTCGGGCACAGGGATGGGAGTGGCATCGACTCATATCTGTATAGAAGAACTTGCAAAACTTGACGCAAAAGTGATAATCCGGCTTGGTAGTTGTGGCGGAATTGATCCCTCAGTCATAACAGGCAATGTAGTCGTTCCCACAGGTTGTGTCAGAGATGAACGAGCTAGTCTGAACTATGCCCCAATTGAATATCCTGCTGTGGCATCACCGATTTGGTTTGCAGCTCTTTTTGATGAGATTTCCGAACTTCTTCCCTCTAATCGTGTGCATGCTGGAATATGCTTGACAACCGATATCTATTACGCAAATCCAATCTATGACAAGTTGGATTTATGGACCCGTGCAAAAGTCAAGTGTGTAGAAATGGAGAGTTCACTTGTATTCACTTTTGCACAGACACGTGGATTAGATGCTGCATCCATTCTGTCTTGCGATGGGAACCTTCATGGCGCTCAAAAGGGAGAGCAGAAAGACGAAACCGAGCAGACGGGAGAACAAGACCCGCTCATAATTGAAGCCATAGAAAAGACAGTACAGGCAACTATTGCGTCCATCGATAGAGTCTTTGAAACATAATTCTAGCAGAAAGCAACACATTGTTATCAAGGCAGTATCCTAATCTTAGAGGGACATAATTAATGACCTCTGAAAACATTGAATCGCCCAATATTACAGAATCAAGGTCATATTTGATAATGAAAGCGGAAGCAAAAGAAGCCTTGAAGCTGGCGGAATTGAGGTGGATTGCCAAAGAAACTCCAAACTATATCAAAATACATCCGCTTGACATAAAAGAAATCGACTCTTTTGTTGACCTTTATAATAGCTGTTTTCTAGCATCACCAGATCCTTTTTGTCCCTTGACTGCCGAGGAAGCAAAAAAACTGGAACCCGAGGGAATCTTTGTTGCCAAATTTGCCGAACAATATGCTGGATTTATTGCATGTTTCATTGAGAAAGAGGCGGCATCTATCTATGGTGAAATTACAGGGATAGGAGTTCTCCCCAATCGAAGAAGAAAAGGAGTCGCAACCGTATTGATCAAGAGAGCTACCACATTCTTTCTAGAATCTGGTGTTGATGACATATACTGCGAAGTGTATGAGGCGAATATACCCTCACAGATGTTGATTATGGCATATGGTTTCAGAGAAGTTGGTCGGCGTCACATTACCATGCAGGTATCAAAGCAGGCGGACTCACCAGATGAACTACCTGGCGGTAAAATAATGCGCCGTTTAGGCTTGAGACCGAGAGCCGGATGTGAAGATTGCAGGGACATCTAAACGCAAACTGGACAGCTTATTAGCCAGATATTACCATTCAGTGAATGCTATGAATGAATCAGAGGTTGAGAACGCTCATTGGCCTCAGAGAAAGATTAACCTCAGATGTCTTGATAAAGTCAATAATCCGCACTCTATCCATGGTATCTATCCCTATAGGGGTAAAATGTCCGCCATAGATGCAGCGTATGTAATCTCACAACTAGCACAAAATTCGAGATTACTGGATCCTTTCTGTGGTACAGGCACCATCATCTATGAGGCTCAACTGCGAGGACTTCAGGTTACAGGAGTTGATAACAATCCCCTTGCTTGTATTATATCACGCGGAAAGACAGAACCAATTGACAAAGAACTCACACTCACTCATCTTGAATATTCAATAAAGAAAGCTCGATCTCTCCCATTTGCTTCTCCTATGCCTTCAGCTCCTGCTGAGTATTTTCATGAAACTACGGCAGAGCAGATTATGAGGATATTATCTATTTCTGACAGCTTCTCCCCTTTCCTTCTAGCATGCTTCTACGGGGCAATATGCCTTGCAGCGAGAGCTTGTAATGGATGGCTGTGGACATCAACATCGATTGGAAAAATCAATCCCCCTCTTCGACAGATAGATTTCTTTACCACGCTAATTCGAAAGGTGCGAAAACATATTGATTTCGTAAAGGGAACACCATCTGTCAAAATTCATTCATATGATACACGAGCAATCAATGAAATCATTCCATCAAATTCCATCGATGTTGTGTACACAAGCCCTCCCTACTTTGATGCTCTGGATTATACCGGGTACTATACAAAGCTGGTAATGGAAATTCTAGGGATAGACAGAAGCAAAATTCGTGATGGGTTAATCCAACGATATTCGACCTATGAAAAAGAAATGCGCGAGGCTTTACTTGCCCTCGACCAAGTTGTGCATGACAAGTCAATCATTATCTTTGTCGTTGGAAATCGAATGGTACATGGGAAATTAGTCCGTGGTTCCGATTTCTTTTCTAATATAGCACCTTGGGCTGACCCCTATATAGTAGAACGCGAGTACACGAAGACAGCAAGCGGTCTCTGGGATAAAATAAATGCAACTCGAAGAAAGGAACAAGTGATTGTATGGGACTTGAGTTTCGGAGGTCGAAAGTAGAATGACAAACCATCTTGTGGTGATTGGTGACAGTCGCAATATGAACCTAATTCCTGATGAGTCCGTACACTTGATTGTCACATCTCCACCTTATTGGCAACTCAAAGATTATGGGCATAAAGATGCCATTGGCCAATCTTCTTCGACTTATGATGAATATCTCGATTCTCTCTGTGAAGTGTTCAGAGAATGCGTGAGGACTCTTGTGCCAGATGGCAAGCTAATAGTTGATATAATGCCAATACTCCTTCCAAGAACTGTTTCGAAGTTTAATCGCAGGCTCACAAAACCAGTCCTAACAGATCTAGAGGCATTCATGAATTCCCTCGGCAACATGTACTTTCATTCTCTGTATATCTGGGACAAGCGGAAAGCAGTACGATTCAGTTCGTGGGGGTCATACCCGTATCCTCCTAACCTATTAGCATCATATCCCTATGAATGGATTATCGTCTTCTCCAAGAGTGGGAAGCGGCCTCCTGTAGATAAAAAGAGAAAGGAGATGTCTGCGATCACACATGACGAGTTCACAAACTGGGTACAGAATTCTATCTGGGATTTTCAACCAGCTTCAGCTAAAACTGAACAACACCCTGCACCGTTCCCTGAAGAGCTTCCGCGTCGATGTATACGGCTCTATTCATTTCTAGGCGATACAGTCCTTGATCCATTCGCCGGTAGCGGAACGACTCTACGAGTTGCACGAGAATTAGGTCGGAACTCCATAGGGTATGAGATTAATCCTGATTATGAGACAATTATACGAAAGAAACTTGGGGTTGATGACGAAGGAGCGAGCGATTCTTTCAGTTTCATCAAATGTTGATGCCAAGACTAATTAGCGCTCAAGGTTCATAGTTAATAATCGTGTAACCTGGAACTCATTTGTTTATAGAAAGATCTGTTCTAAAGGAGGTTATGGTGCTATTTGACCTACGATGTGGTGGTCGTCGGAGCAGGACCCGCAGGTTCTATCGCTGCATATGAATGTTCAAAGCAAGGACTAACTACATTGTTACTTGAGAAGAGTCCCCTTCCAAGAGAGAAGGCATGTGGAGGTGCAGTGATGTATCGTGGAATCAGGATTCTCAAAGGATGCCTCCCACATGCCCTTGTGGAGCAGCGAATATTTGGTTTAAGATTTTCTTTGCCTAATGGCATAAAATCCGAATTCATCTCTGACAAAATGATTGGAATCACCGTCTTCCGAGATAGGTTCGATGAATATCTAGCAAAACGAGCTGTTAATGCGGGTTCAGAATTAATGGAAAATACACCTGTTGTACATGCAAGGACTTCGAATGATTCTGCTCTGGTGCGCCTCAAGGATGGTCGTGAATTCCGATCCAAATTCCTCATTGGTGCTGATGGTGTAAACTCTGTTGTGAGTCGGTCTCTTGGACTGCGTCCGCTACGGAAGGACCTAACAAAAGTTGGGCTTGGAATGGAATCAGATTTCTATGTTGGTGCTGATGGAGTGGAAAGGGCGATGAATGGCAATCCCTCTATTCTTGAAATAATACCTGCTGAGGACAAAATCAGTTATGGTTGGATATTTCCAAAGCGAGAACATTTGGCCGTCGGAGTTGCAGGTTCAGGAGTGCATATGCGCGCTCTTCGTCCAATCTTTGATCGATTCCATAAGAAGTTGGAGAAAAGATTAGGGATACCTCTTCTCTTGGACAAGAGACGCACGTGTTTCCTGGGCGGTGACGGACTAGGAAGTGAAAATGTCGCCGATAGGGCTATTCTCGTTGGAGATGCTGCAGGATTCGTTGACCCGATGATGGGTGAAGGTATTGCATATGCGATGCAATCAGGAATTTTTGCAGCCAATGTGATTGACAATGCACTTCAGGATGGTAGGTATGATGCAACTCAGCTCTCTGAATACCATGCCCTCTGCAGAAAAGAGTTTTCTGCGAATTTTCAAATGGCTGCATGGGCTGGATCCAAAGGAACATCCTTTGCTGAGAAAATCCTTCCGAGTGTTAACGGATACAAATTAGCTTCGGATGTGATGGCAATGATAGCCCGTGGAGAGATGGGATATGCAGATATCCCTTATGTTGTCTTGAAGAGTCTTCCAAGGCAGTTGCCTCATATTCTCCAACAAGTCATTCTTTCAAGGATTCTCTCTTCTCACTGAAAACCTTCTTAGGTGGTTGAAACTGTCAACAATTCTAATGAGAGCCCTTGGATATATCGCAGTCGTCATCATCCTACTATCTGGATTCACAACACTCGTAAATGCGCAAATCACCCATACTCCAACATTTGATGGAGCTAGCGCATATGATTTTCTCTTAGAACAATGTTCCTTCGGACCAAGGCCGCCTGGATCTGAAAATCTAACTCTGTGCAAGACCTATGTTCAAGAAACGCTCGAGTCATTTGGCTGGAACGTCACCCTTCAGAACTTTACGTATCGGGAAACACTATGTACAAACATTATTGCTACATGGAATTCCTCGACAAACGCAGTCATCCTTCTGGGAGCGCACTACGATACACGTCCTGAGGCTTCTGCAGATCCAGATCCACTAAATAGAACGAAGCCAGTTCTTGGAGCAAATGATGGAGGGAGTGGGACTGCAGTTCTTATGGAATTAGCTCGTATTCTACCCGTTTCTGTTCGATCTACAGTTGAACTCGTGTTTTTTGATGCAGAAGACTCGGGCGGAATTGATGGCTGGGATTGGATTCAGGGTTCAACATATTATGTGTCCACGCTCAATACCTCTAGAAGGCAATCGATTCGCGCGATGATTTTAGTTGATATGGTGGGAGATTCTGATCTTATCATCCCTCGTGAAAGCAGCTCGACATCATCATTGCAGAATGCTATATGGTCAATAGCGAGCCAGATGGGCTATAATGATACTTTTCTTGATACTATAGGTGCTAGAATCACTGATGATCATAGCCCATTCCTTATCGCTCGCATCCCCGCAGTGGATTTGATTCATTACCCTTTTCCAGATTCATGGCACACTCTTGCAGACACCCCGGACAAATGTAGTGCTGAAAGTCTAGAGATAGTTGGCAGAGTCTTGGAAACATTCGTTGTCGAACAGGTTGCAGGAAATATCACTTTTCCTTTGGATACGCAATATCTCTTTTACGTAGCTCTCATCATTGTTCCATTGATTTTCATAGTTTTGGTTTATCGGCACCTGAAAAAGTAGCATGATGTTACAAGCTTTTAAACATCCGCTGCGAATGATTTACAAGATGGCTCTCTTCCGGTGATTCAGATTGGAGAAGACAATTTTATTTCGTCAAGAAAATGGTCTATTGTTTCCACTCACCTGTCTCTCTATTGATTCCAAGGGTCGATATGTAGTATGCGGAAATACTGACGCGAACATCTTCGTTGTTGATACAAAATCTGGGAAAATCAAGAATACGATTACCGGTCATGAAGGAGCAATATCTGCAACACTCTTCATTGGTGATAGAAATAAGATTCTCTCTTGCAGTTGGGATAATACTACTCGTTTAT
Source organism: Candidatus Thorarchaeota archaeon (assembly GCA_029858305.1). Taxonomy (GTDB): domain Archaea; phylum Asgardarchaeota; class Thorarchaeia; order Thorarchaeales; family Thorarchaeaceae; genus SMTZ1-45. The sequence continues at coordinate 72,038 of JAOUFI010000001.1, read as the reverse complement.
GGGAGAGTAAAGGTGCAGAAGAACCCACTATCCTTAAACATGGGTCTGAAGTCAAGTCTTTAACAACCACTCCAGACCAAGGAAAAGGAGCAGCAGGATCGCGCGACGGTGAGGTCAAGGTATTCTCTCTGAACACACTTAAGTCCATGAGGAATCTCCAAGCTCACGGGACTGACATCACCGGTCTTGCCTTCATCAAAGAAGGCTCCAAACTTGTGACTTCATCATTAGATGGGGAATGCAAAATATGGGATATGAGCTCATATGAAGTCGAATTTCAGTTGAGTCGGATTAAAGAAAACATACGTGCCATTGCTACGAATATTGATGGTTCAAAACTTGCTTTAGGCCTACGTAGTGGTAAAATTTTGTTGATAGACATTGAAAATCCTACTAAAATGAAAGAATTGGTTGGCCATTCAGATATCATCAGCTCACTATCCATTGATTCTACAGGAGAGAGACTCGCATCGGGAAGCTGGGACCGTACACTTCGTATCTGGTCTCTGAATAGCCTCAAGGAAATCTCAACAGGGTCTCTTTTGTCAGGAATCACCGCAGTTCAATGGGATCCAAAAAATGAAGTAGTGTTTTCAGCTGATTTCGCAGGGACCGTGACTTCATGGAGTATATAGTCTAATTTCTATAAGCCAACGTCATCATTCTCAGGTAGGAAAGCTCTGATATCGATGTCCACGAATCCCTCATTATTCCATGTTAGCCGAATTCGTTCATACCTCTTATTGAGTTGCATTATACCAGATGTATCAGGTGTTCTTGGTTCTCCTCTGAGAATTGAATCTATTTCGGGTGCAAGCCGGTTCCTACTTCGCTTATCATATGGTATCGCAATTTCAGTTCTATCCATTAGTTTGAGTACTACTGCCTTATCTCCAACCTTGATAATTGGCTGAGACAAAATCAATCTTCCAGACCGGAAAAACGGAGTCTTTTCTCTCATGCTCCGTATTGTCATTGCCAATTTGGTATGTTTCGCTATCTCTGCTCGAGCAGATGCTATGACATTGTCAAGATAGACCGCTCTATTGTCATACTCCTTCACAAATGTATCCTCAATTGCCTCTTTTATTCTAGCAGGACTTCTCAGGAGGTTTTTGAGAATGGTCTTGATAACCCAATTTGTTGCTGCTGAGTATCGCTTTAATTCTTCTAGGAGTATGACTTGTTTTTCTCGTGTTAGTGCGACACTGAGAAGCTTGAGAATCCTAACTTTTTTTTCGGGCATGAAGACCACCGATTGGTCATCACTATTTTGAGTCTAATCAATTTAACCGTCTATCATTATTCAATCAAGTACGGTGTGCAAGAAACTGGGCTTCGTTAATGATACGGCTTATCTCTGCAGGTTGGATATCATATGCTCCATATTCGACAAGAATCTGATTGAAGAATTCTGCCTCTGAATCCCTAAGATTGGCAATGAAACCTGTTTTTTCAGGGCTGAATTCTCCTTTGAGAACTACCATTGCTTTTCCAAGCGTATTGGCTGCCTCTCTCATCTCTAATGTGGCGAGCTCATAATCTCCTCCATATGTAAGATTGAGCGATCCATGATATTGTCTCTGAGCTTGTGCAAGTAATCTTGTGGTCTGTGTAGTTAGACTAGTTTCCTCAGAGTTTTCAAGTCGTTCTTCTGCTCTCTCAATCCACGTTCTTAATTTTTCAAGAATTACGAGAAGCTTGGATTCGTCTAGTCCTCTAAGTTTGTATGTCCGAAGAAAGAGCTGATATGTCATAGGATCGAGCATTCGTATTTCTATTAACACCTCAGCTGGCCTAAGTACTGTGAAGATGTTATTTGACATCAAAATTACTCGACCGAATTGGAAGAGCCCCTCACGCATCTCATAGATTGCACTAGCATAATCATTTTCTTCAACAAAACTCTTCGCTCGAGATAGAAGCTCAAGCGCGGCTCTCCTCATTTCGCTGATTGTTCCACTTGGCCATGAATATTCCATTGCGCTTTTCTGCCACTTCTTCAGCATACCTTTTGGATCATGTATGATGCGCGAAGTTTGAAATCTATTGACGACCTCTGATACTCTGAACACATCACTAGTAGTGCGAGAGAGGACCTCTTCGATTTCTCCAATTGTCATGAAGACCATATCAATACGGACTTCTTTATGAGTAGACATGAGTCGTACTGGTGCTTCGTCAGCATCCCAGATTATAGAGATGTCCAAATCCGAATTTGCGGTGGCTGTTCCCTTTGCAAATGAACCATAGACGAAGATTCCTCTTACTTTTTCGTGACTCTTCCATTCTTTAACTGTGTCATCTAGCGCTGTTTTGAAACGATTTTGAACATCTTTCATGCTAAAACTAATCCTCCAGTTCTCAGCAATTTGGGCCACTACTCTTTTTGATGGACATACACTCAAAAAAAGTATCTGATATGTTGCCCGACACTAATTAATACTCGAAATCTAACACAAGAAAAGAGGTTGTGAGATGTCCAGAGCCGATGGAAGAACAAACGATGCACTCAGACCTGTCGAATTCAAGAGAGGATATCTAAAACATCCTGAAGGTTCAGTATTGATTACTACAGGTGAAACAAAAGTGATCTGTACTGCAACCGTAGAAACAGGAGTTCCTGGTTGGCTCAATGGTAGTGGTCAAGGTTGGATCACTGCTGAATATGGAATGCTTCCTAGATCTACAAATGAACGCATGAATCGGTACAAGGTCAGTGGAAGAACACAAGAGATACAGCGGCTTATTGGTCGATCATTACGTGCAGCTGTAGACATGAAAAACATGGGTGAAAACACGATAAAAATAGACTGTGATGTTATCCAAGCTGATGGTGGAACAAGAACAGCATCCATCACAGGTGCATTTGTCGCACTCTGTGACGCGTTGGACTACATGGTAAATCTTGGGCTTATCACAAAGAAACCAATTATTGACAACGTAGCCGCCGTCAGTGTCGGAATTGTAAATAATGAAATTCTCCTAGACCTCTGTTATCTTGAAGACTCACAAGCCGATGTTGACATGAACATTGTAATGCTTGCAAACGAATTTGTAGAGGTTCAAGGCACTGGAGAGGGTAGTACCTTCAAACGAGAAGTTTTGAATGAGATGCTTGATGTGGCATCGAGAGGTATCTCTAAGCTCATCGAACTCCAGAATCAGGTGTTATCTCCTCCATAGGTCTAGAACCGCTTCTATAACCTGTTTTTAACATGTGCATATGGCGGAAGCTTTATACGGAAATTCTGGCATTTTAGTGTGCATTTGTCGAGCAGAGATAGTATTGTCCGGCGGCTATGAAAGGGTTGCCGAAGACTGATTCTGGCATACTGGTAACAGAAATGCCCTCGACGCATAGCAAGCTTTAAATCGTCAGCCAAGCAGGCTGCCGGAGCGCACATCGATTTATCGATGCGTGCTAAGTTAGGTCCGGAGTTCAGTAATTTCTAATCACTGAATGAAGGCTCATCGGAACCAGGCTATCAAATCGGTGCCATTTCCGATGAAGGACCGTCAATGCACTAGCTTTGGTGCCGTGCACCGATAGAAGTTAATGCAGTGATTGCAGAGGATGGAAGTACACTGACCGAGAACGATAGGATATACACCTAACGTAAATACGAAGTTATTACAAAACTCCTTGGCATGATTGGTAAACAATCGATCATGTTCACAGATTTTGTGGACAACAGGTAATACTGTGTCAACACATGACTAGGTCCGCAATTTCGCTATACGGCCAGTGGTGAATGACTAGGTTGGCTAGCTGAAGAAGGGCGTGACAAGCTGCGATATGCCGCGGGTAGACGCATGAAGTCTTTGATCCGCGGGTACCCTAATGGGACTTCCTCATATGGGTTAATACCCCATATGGATCCGGGGTCATTCTCGGATTGGGAACGCTCGGAACTGAAGCATCTTAGTACGGGCAGGAAAAGAAAACAACTGTGATTCCCCAAGTAACAGCGAGCGAAAGGGGAATAGGCCAAACCGAATCCCTGTGCGACGAGTACAGGGGGATGTGGTGTTAGGATCACGAACAATTGCCTAAGCATACGAAGCCGAGGTTGTCTGGAACGACATGGCGTAGAGGGTGACACCCCCGTAGGCGTAAGATGCCGGTATGTTTGTGGAACCAGAGTAGCGCGGGTTGGATTTCTCGCGTGAACGTCGCAGGTACAATCTGCGAAGCCTAAATACTCAGCCAAACCGATAGAAAACTATGTAGCGCGAGCGAAAGTTGAAAAGTGCCGCGGAAGCGGGGTGAAAAGCACCTGAAACCACTGGTTTACTCAAAGGATGCTGATTAAAAGATGAGATACTCGAGGAACGAAGCATGAGTGATTGTGTTGTAGGACTCGAGTGGATCGAATCAGCATCATCCGTCTCGAAACACGGGCCAGGGAGTTCATGGGCGTGGCAAGGATAAGGCGAAGAGCCGTAAACGAAGGGAAACCAATATGCCCGCAGCCTTCGGGTGAGGGGCAGCGTGTGAAAGTGCGCGAAGTCACTCCCATGACACGAGAATCCAGTCGATCTAGGCTTGGCCAGGGTGAAGCCGGGCGAAAGCTCGGTGGAGGCCCGAGTGGGTTATGACGTGCAACTCTCTCCTTTGAGCTGAGCGTAGGGGTAAAAGGCTTATCTAGACTGGTGATTGCTCGTTCTCTGCAAAGTTGGTCGCAGCCAAGCCTCGCTCGAGGTATCATGTGGTGTAGAGCACTTTCGGATGTGCCCGGGGGGCGTCAAGCCCTTCACCATCCTGAAAACTCCGAAGCTGCATGAACCGTAGACGGCGAGAGACGGGTGCCTGGGGTAAGCCCAGCAGGCCGAGATGGGGAGAACCGAGAGTATGGTTAAGGTCCCTAAGTACCAGATAAGTGCGGTGAAGAAGGGCGTCGAGAGCCCAAGACAGTCTGGGGGTGAGCTTAGAAGCAGCTATCCCCGAACGAAAGCGTAACAGCTCACAGACCGAGGCTCTCGGCCTTGAAAATGGACGGGGCTAAATCTGGTCACCGAGACCATACGGCACACGGGTGATTCTGTGTGATCCGGTAGCAGAGCGATCCGGTTGGGTAGAAGTGGGGCCGTGAGGTCCCGTGGACCGTCCGGATTTGAAGATCCTGGCAGTAGTAACAGCGAAGCATGGTGAGAATCCATGTCACCGAAAGGGAAAGGGTTCTTCGGCGATGCGTCATCAGCCGAAGCTTAGTCGATCCTAAGTGGCGTCGTAATTCGAGCGTCACGAAAGGGAATCAGGTCAATATTCCTGAACCTCGGAAGTACGATTCGCGGCAACGCAAAGCTGCACTTGTGACTCATCTGGACAAGCCTTGCACAGCTGTCGCTGTGTTTAACACTATAAGCGTGCTGAGTACTGTAATAGTGAGAAGCAGGCGAAAGGTGGAATAGCAGGTGGTCGGACATCTGTTAGGCCCATTCCTGGTGACCTTGAAAAACGAGTGCAGAAGGATCTTCCGAGTCCGTACCCAGATCCGACACAGGTTCCCTGGCTGAGAAGGCCAAGGTGTATCCAGGTCACTCCTACCTGAGGGAAATCGGCCAATTAGCAGCGTAACTTCGGGATATGCTGTGCCTGGATTAGTGAAAGCTTTTCCAGGTCTTAGTAACTAAGGGGTCCCAACTGTTTAATACAAACATAGCTGACTGCGAGCGCGAAAGCGTTAGTACAGTCAGTGAATCCTGGTCTGTGCCCGTATGTTAAAGCTCGGGAACGGGTCGAAGCACGGGTTAACGCCGGGACTAACTATGAGTCTCTTAAGGTAGCCAAATGCCTTGTCGGTTAAATGCCGACGTGCATGAAGGGAGCAATGAGGTCCCTACTGTCCCCAGGAGGAACTGGGTGAACCTACACCGTACCGAACAGTGTACGTAGCGCCAATGGGAAGAGAAGTCCCTGCGGAGGTTTACTACGCAGTCTGTCGTTGCTCGGCTGGTGCCGACGCAGAGCGTAGTCAGGAGCGTTGAAGCACATTCTCCGGGATGTGTGAATGCAAAGTTGTAACACTGACCGTTTGTGCTGACCGAGCTAACCTAGACCTAGTGAGTTTAGGGACACCGGCAGATAGGCAGTTGGGCTGGGGCGGCACAGGGCTGACAAGAGATCAGCCCTGACCAATGCTGAGCTCAGAGGCGACGGAAACGTCTCGTTGAGATTAAGGGCATAAGCTCGGCTGACAGGATCCCGAAAAGCAACGGATCCTGGGTAGAAATACTGGCCTAGCGAACCTCAATATAGCCAATTGTAAGTGATTGAGATGACAGAAAACTTACCCCAGGGGTAACAGAGTTGTCGCGCGCAAGAGTTCATATCGACCGCGCGGCTTGCTTCCTCGATGTCGGCTCTTGGTATCCTCGGGTTGCATAAGGCCCGAAGGGTGCGGGTGCTCACCGATTAAAACCGAACGTGAGCTGGGTTTAGACCGTTGCGAGACAGGTTGGTTTCTATCTATTGGCGCTGTTGGATGTCTGAGAGCAAGGGGATGTCGGTACGAGAGGAACACATCGCCGCGACCTATGGTGTATCCGTTGTCTGACAAGGCAATGCGGAGTAGCTAAGTCGTAATGGATAAACGCTGAATGCATCTAAGCGTGAAGCCAGACTTGAAAATAGACATCCATTTGCCGAGCGATATCGCCAGAGTGAGCAATCTGCGTGATTGCCGTCTGAGACGAAGTGTGGGGCTGGTGACAGCAACGCAAGGCTCGGGAACGAGGACTCTCGTAGAAGACGAGGTAAATAGGCCGGGGGTGTAAGCACCAAGGTTCGCCGAGGTGTTCAGCTCACCGGTACTAATGTCCGAGGCGTGCAGACTGAAAGTGTGTCCACGCAGTACCTAGAGTTGTCCAAGGGTTTTGTGAGTACTTCCATCCTTTGTTGTCTATTTTTTCTTGCATTATTATGCTCGAATCAGTTGAATCAAGAATATGTTTAACTCCTTTCTGCGTTCTGTCATTCTTGGAGGGAAATTAAATGGACAATTCCACCAATGATGATAAGCAAATTGAGATAGACTATGCAGGAAATGCTGTACTAGTTTTTTCAGTAGGACTCCTGGGATACGTCGCACTGGCAGGATTTGGTTCAACAACGATTGATTGGTCAACACAATTCATACTTGCTTGTTTGATTGCTCTTACTCTTGCAATAATATATGTTGGAATTCAGGTTGGGAGAATATCAAGTAAATTGAAGTGATGGTAGCAAATCCTCCTCTTTTACTGGAAGCTAATTTTAGCCATTTTGAGAAGTCAATGGAATACTTGATTGAAGTCCAACCTTATTCATTCGCCGTTCTGATGCATCCAAATTGATGATTCTGCTTTCTTATTGACGATGGCTTTGAATGCTGCGGACCATAGAACATAGAAGATAATCCCAAGGCTAATCGAATTGAACAATGCATGAAAAGGTATCTTAATGAAATCAAAGAAATTGCTAAAAGATTAATAGATTCTATGAGTAAATGATTGCAGGTGAATACATGCAGTCCTCTCAGGAAGTACCTGTCCCTCAGAAACAATCAACGAGAAAGAGGTATGGGCGCGCAGTTTTATACTTGGGTCTCTCAATTTTGCTGGTTGTATTCATTCTTTCATTATCCATGTTAATAGTATCCTCTTATTCGGGTGTTGAAACCTCAATATCCGGCTTTTCCCCATTTGCTCTGCTGTTCGCTGTAATCGGAATATTGCTCATCATAGCTGGAATTGTTGCTATCATTCTTCCAGAAGGCCTTACAAATGATGGAGTTTGGATCATGAAATTGGGCCCTCTTGCTGGTAATACTTGAAAACACACGAAGCTAAGCTCGGAAGCAAATTCAAAACAGAGATGCCCCTCTTAGTATGATGTGCAGATTAAAACGGTTCGGAGTGCAAAGAAAGAAACGCAGCATTTCTTTCATTTCAGAACAAGAATCAAAGTAATGGTAATACTTGCGTTAGTCATAACTCTGTCTTCTTCCATTCTTGCACTCTATTCGGTCGCAACTATCAGATTTCCACCCGGGAATAGCACAGGTTCAAGATCTGATGTTATAGAAGGAGATACATATCTTAGAATCAGTATTGGGACAGGACGCCGTGAGTGGTTATTACTTAGTGTAACAACAAACGTGTCTTCAGATTTCTATGTACGTGGCACGGAGGTTGGAGACATGAGACTATATGATAGTAGTTTTATTTTTGTCAAGTGTGGAAGTTGGTTCATTGTGACAGTCTATCCAAGTGATGCATGTTTTGTTCAATTTGAGTGGACATCTTACAATCGAACTGAGCAATTCGATATTGCGTCATATTACATTTCTCAACTACCCTTTCTCCTCATTATGATTATAGTTGCATTTGATGCAATCACTGTCATTATTGTACTAAGAAACAGATTAGAGGTTGTTGAATAGATAATCATAATGCGTTGAGAGTCAGACTAAATACATCATATTTTTCGATTTACATATGCAAATCAAGAGGTGTTTGTTATGGAAAAAATTGAGATTGATAATGGATTTGCGCCATTTCCCAAACCGGCTGTACTTGTAGGAGCAATAGTCGACGGAAAACCTAATTTCATGAACTTGGCATGGCTGACTCGTATCTCTTTCAAACCACATATGTGGTTAATGTCTCTCAGGAAGAATAGGTATACAGGTAAGGGAATCAGAGAACAGGGAAAATTCAGTATCAATATTCCTGGAGCTGATCTTGTCGTGAAACTTGATTATTGTGGGATCACTTCTGGACAGAATGTGGACAAGTCAAAATTGTTTGATGTGTTTTATGGCAAACTAGAAAATGTTCCAATGATCAGGGAGTGTCCAGTATGTTTTGAGTTGACGGTCTTTCAGATTATTGAAATGCTTGATAGAGATCTAATCATTGGCGAGGTCAAACACACCTATTCTGAAGAACGATACATGACTGATGGAAAATTAGATCAGAAGAAAATCAATCAGCTCGTCTATACACAACCACCTAGTTGGTACTGGACTCTTGGCGAGAAAGTGGCCGATGCCTTTTCTATCGGGAAAGAATTGGAAAAATAAAATATGTGTCAATTGCATTAGCCTCTATGGTCAACATTATCAACAGACACCATGTTACACTCAAATCTGTCTCCTAGAATGTGGTTTTTCGACTAATGGGTGCATACCTGATGAGCAAAGGACTTCTCAAGATATTTTCAGAGGTGGCAAATCAGTATGAGTTAGTGAATCATACTCTTACCTTTGGTTTAGACATCCCTTGGCGAAAGAGAGCCTCTCAAATTGCGACAGCTGATGGTGGTACACTCTGGTTGGAGGTCTGTAGTGGAACTGGAGAAATGGCAGTCAACCTTCAGAAGTATGCTAGTCCAAGTACCAGAATAGTTCTTAGTGATTTTTCTTTTCCCATGGTTTCAAAAGCCAGAATCAAATCAGAACTTCAAAAAACATCCATTTCTCTTGCTGAATCCTCCAGACTTCCTTTTCTCGACAACACATTTGATCTAATAGTAATCTCGTTTGCTACGAGGAACATCACTGGCAATCGTGTACGATTAATGAGATTCTTCAAAGAGTTTCATCGTGTCTTGAAACCAGAGGGTCGATTCATCAATCTTGAGACCAGCCAACCAAAGTGCATACCAATCCGAGCTGCATACCATCTATATACAAAGAGGATTGTTAGGACGCTTGGGCGACTAATTTCTGGTTCACGGACTGGTTATGCATATCTAGCACATTCAGTTGAAGGTTTCTTTGGAGCAGAGGAGTTGTCAGTGATTCTTCATGAGGCAGGATTTTCCAAAGTCAGCTACAGAACAATGAACTTCGGTATTGTTGCCATTCATAAAGCCGTGAAATAGTTTTTTGGGCAGAAAAGGCGAATGATTTTACTAGAAAACATCAGGTTGATTATTGAATCCTAATTCGCGCTTTTCATTCCTTATTGAACTGAAGCAACTCCAAAACATTTCCAGATGGATCTCTCATTGCCATTGAAAATCCTGCAACAAATGCCTGCGGGCTGTCATAAAGAAACTCAATTCCTTTGTTTCTCATCTCTCTAACAGCTTTCTCTATGTTGTCAGTTTCAATACCAAGCACAATTTGCGACTTGCCTGGATATTCAATTTTATTTTGCTTCTCAACTTTCTCAAGGATGAGTGGTGGCCCGTCATTCTCAAGACGCACAATACAACCGTCATTGTATCTTTGAGCTTCCTTGAAACCAAGTTTCTCGCAGTAGAATTCCACAGCTTTATCCATGTCATCTACATAAATCCCGATTACGCATACACTTGTCAATTTGCACGCCTCCGAATTTGCTAAAAGACCCCCTAATTGCAATAAGTATTTCTCATCGCGTAATCTTGTTTCCTTCTCTGAATTCGCGGATGAATGACTTGCTGAGCAAGAGATAGGTACGATGATTTTCGATACAAATATCACTTTCCATCGCTCTAACTCCTGACATTGAACCTATGCCAAACTTGCTTTGATGATGCACCTTTTGTATAAAGAATGTGCACATAGAATGTAGATATCTAAAAGCTTGTGATGAGATGGGTCCATACACAAGAGAAAAGAAACTTATTATCGCTGCCATTATCACCATTGTAATTCTTGCACCCTCAATTTACTACATAGCTACATCTCTATCTGAACCATTGGCAGGAGTGAAGGTCGCAATCTATGATGACCGGGGAACGACTCTTGCAAGCCAAACAGCACTTGAGAACATGTTCGGTTGGATGGGTGCTGATGTTACAGTAATCAGTAGTGAAGACGTTGAATCTGGAGTACTGACCTCGTATGATATCTTTGTCGCACCTGGAGGATGCTGGTGTGATGACCGTTGTGAAATACTAAATGATTATGAAATCGTTCGGCAGTTTATTCTTCAAGGAGGATCTTATTTCGGAATTGGTGGTGGCGCAACCTATGCTACTGGATTACGGCTTGGTCTCTTCCAAGGAATAATCTGGTCCGACTGTAATGGGACCGGTACCTGGCTTCTTGAGATGGATGTTAATAGAGAATCAACTGGTCCTGATTTGAGCGACGAACCAGATTCGTATATTATCTTCTACGAATCATCAGGATATTTTGAAACAGAAGACATGACGGACATAATTCCAATCTGCACCTATACTGATACAGGGTTGCCCTCAATGATTGCCTTCAAATATGGAAATGGAACAGTGTTTCTCTCAAGTCCGCACCCAGAATATGAAGAGGGGAATATGAATGACGGGACCGACTTATGGGATACGTTCTCTGATCCTGACTCAGAATGGGGGCTTATGTTGAAAATCTGTCTATGGCTTCTTGAGGAATCCCCATCGTAAGAAGAATTCCTGTGTATTGTATTCGCATCGATTGCGCTGGCCCTTTGGTTTAAGTAGACTGACATCAGGCACGTCTTATGTTACTGCTACAAAGGATGGGCGATTACACTCTCTGGGCAGACATGAAGATTTGGAAAATTGTGAAGGAGCTTACAGAAGAGGAGTTCTGCTGCACGTTCAATGAATATAGTGGTAGCATTCGAGACCGATATCTCCACATGGCATTAGGCCATTCCCATTGGTACCAACGATGGGTAGGCCTAGAACATGAAAAAGTTGATTTAGATAAACTGTCGCGGAAAGATTTGTTTGAACATATCAATCGTTTCAATGAACTCATAATGGACTTGATTCACAAAAATAATTTTGATGCAACAACAGTATCGATTGGATCTGGAGATGCAATGATTCGTCAAGATGAGATGATTTTCAATATCATCAATCATGCGACGTACCATCGAGGACAGATTGTAACATTACTTCGAATGCTTGGTAAGGATGTAGAAGCAACAGACTATGTTCCATACCTGATCGAGAAAAAATCTACATTCTGAATTACTGCCGATTGAAACCATTCTATGTTTCTTGTGTTATTGCAATTACCTCGTCCAAATTAGATCGCCTTTCTTTGATTCGTCTGAAAAAAATGTGTATAACATTGTAAAACTACTGGTTTTCTGCCAATCACGCCCACTTGGAGTACTCAATCAGGTTTCGTTAGCAGCCAAAAAGAAAAGTATGAAAAAACTACAATGATTGTAGTAGAATGGCATATAGATCATCAAGTAGCACATTCATGTCAATCAGCAGATTTTTTCTTTCATTGTAAATCCATTCATACTTCCAATGACTTTCAAATCTGTTCTCCTTTCTCCCATTTGTAAGAGCAGATTCTAAGAACAGTGGTTTGATAGATACTGTTGAGTTAGGTCTATCCCATTCTGGAAGGTGATTGTATGTTCTCTTCATTTCTTGCATTGCCACAGAAACTGACATCAGCTTAGACACACTGAGGTACCATTCTGGTGAGATACAGTCCTCTACGGCCCCCTCGAAAAATTCTAGAAACAGAAGCCGAGCTGAATTATTTGGCCATAATAGCAGGACAACAATCAATTGCGCCTCTCTTTCAGCACAGTAATTACCTCGAGTCTTAACAGCTACGGCTGCACAAGGCAAGTTATCCGGAATAGGTGAATTGAACCAACCACTCAATAACTGACAATAACCATCTCGTAATCCTTCATAACTTAGTTCTGGATCATTTTCATAGATGGGCAATGGTATGGTTCTTGCTGGGTACCATACATTGTCGTAGACTTTCGGTTCGTCATTCATTACTGCAGAACCAAACCTGCCAGACAAATCCTCTCTACCAAGTTCCTTGGAAATCTCAAGAAAAATAGGGGAGTAGGCATCAACTGGAAAATCGCCGCGCACACTTCCGACGAGTCTAACACCACAAGGGATTTCTATCTTCTCGAAATCGAACAGATTTCTCAGACTACCCCATATAATTGGAAGGATTGGCGCGGCGAATTCATCCAGTTTACCTACCATATTTATTGGCGACCTCTACCCTGTTTTTCCATTGCATCCAACACTCTTGTTTGTGCTATTTCTAAGGCTACTTGCCTTGGAGTGAGTTTTCGGTCCATAGCATCTCTTACTACAAGTTCAGTGTTCTTCTTAATCTTGGATTCTATCATAGCGAATGCTTCTTCTTCATTGCCATTCTTGTATTCAACATATGACCCAATGACACCCCCGGCATTGGCCAAGAAGTCTGGAATAATAACCACTCCATTCTCAAAGAGTTGTCTCTCAGAAATCGGCCTGGTTGCATTGTTTGCGCCTTCCACAATCATTTTGGCCTTAATGGAAGGCCATGTACCTTCATTTATCACGTCGCCAACTGCACAAGGTACAAAGATATCACAATCAATCCCAAGGATAGCATCTCTTCCAAGTACAGTTCCTTGTTTGTAGTTCTTAATTGATGACTTCTCACTTGTAGCATATGCGTGTTTTTCAGCCTTGCTGATATCAATACCCTCAATGTTGTATATAGTACCCCAATAATCATTCAAGGCTACAATCTTGGCTCCTTTGTTCTCGAGGTATTTAGCTATCCATAGCCCTACATTGCCGAAACCTTGTATGACAACCCTCGTATCTGCTAAATCGCTCGGAAGGCCTATAGAATCACCTATCATCTCAAATGCTGTTTCAAGCGCAACCCCAACACCAAATCCTGTTGTTCCTAGTTCGTGAGGAATTCCTCCTAGCTTGCTCGGTTTTCCGGTGGCTGCTTGTAAATCTCCAACTGTGTCCACAAAAGTAGCTATCTCCTTCTCTCCAACATTCATATCGGGGGCAGCAATGTATCGCGAAGGAGTTGATGGTGCGACTTTTCTCGCGAATTCCTCTACATACTTCAACTTATTAATAGTATAAGGATCGGCTCGAATACCCGACTTAGCGCCTCCAAAAGGAATACCTGCTAAAGAGCACTTCCAAGTCATCGCTCTTGCCAGTCTAAAGACTTCTAAAGGTGTCACTGTTGAAGAGATTCTTATGCCTCCCTTTCCAGGACCCAATGCTGTATTGTCGATGACCAGAACTCCCTGCATTTGGGTAATTGGATCGTAGACCTGTATGACCTCTTCTGGGCCCCAAGAGTCGAGAAAAGAAGATACATTCACTTGATCCATAGCTTGAATTACTCTCTCTGTACTAAGAACAGTTTTGGCATCCATAGCTGACATTTGTATCACTCAATTACAAAAATTAATGAATCAAATATAAGTATTTGGCATTAGGATGCGTTATTATTGAACTTTGTTAATATTAATACTTCTTTATTCATGTTCGACGCTGCTAATATATGCGATATTTTTTTATTATTTCGTACATTTTTGGCACTATTAATTACATGTTTGGTCATTCTATCACATATCTTCGATTTTCCAAACATAATCTTTCTGCGTCACTATGCTTTTATTCAAATCTTGGAATCTGGTGATTCCACAAAGAATTGAACATCATGATTTTAGCATTGGCGTGAGTATCACTCGATATTGGAGCCAATAAGATTGGAATCTGGTGTTCAAAATGAATGTGGAAAGAACTACTAGGAGTAAGTTCATTGAATACGCTGCTGAATGATCCTATCAATATTGAACTCCTGAAACTCGTTTGCGCTGGAGAAGGTATTGATGTCAACATTAGTGAGCTCTCCAAGCTCCTAGGAAAACATAGAAACACAATTCAATCCCGATATGAGCAACTACTCCAACATGAGATAATTGATCGGCCGTTTCTACCATTTCCTTGGCTACTAAATGAACACCCCCTTCTAGTCATTGAGAAGATTGGGCTTCCTCGGGATCCCAAGACTAACCTTTGGATTGAATTGGATCCTAATATCTGGGCAGCATTCTTCTTCAAAGAGGAAGAATATAATACGTTGATGATTGAGCTGCATAAAGACCTCTATGACTACCAATTGTGGAAGGAGCGGTCATTGACTGATGATATGGTTTCATCAAGGTCGGGAATAGACTACATTCCCTCTGATCCTATCTACCTAAGCACAAAAGCAATAGTAAAGTCTGATTCAGCTGCACCAATTAATACCTTTAGAGAGAATTTCAAACTAGGTTTTCACCCCACAATTAATGGGTTGAAATTAGATGAATTATCTGTTGATCTTTTGGAGGCTCTTCTGTCTGGCAAGGGTATTCATGTCAATCCAAATAATATCGCAAAATCACTGAATGTTCATCGAAGAACAGTCCAGCGACGAATCGACCTACTCATAAATGAGAAGATTATTCAACCTCCAGTCTGTCGGTTCCCTCGAATATGGACACCGCCTGAGTATTTCTTGGTTATCTCAAAGCTAGAAATAATAAGAAACAAGCCCAGAATAACCAAAGTGCTTTCCGAAGATTCACATGTGTCTCTGCTATTGAAAGCCAATGTTGGGAGATACAACCTATTAGCTTTCAGTAGTTTCTACAGAATCGGTGACCATCTTGCATGGGAAGAAGATTATGATCAGAGATTCACAGGATCTATAGGTGCTGTTAAGAACTTCTATCTATCTCCTGCAATGACCTTTGCCATTCACCAGCAATACATTACTCTAGCATATCTAAACGCAAGAACAGATTATCTGCGTGGAAAGGATATAATGAAGACTATGAAAAAGGAGCAGAAGTAGGCTCTATTTTATTTGTTTTCATTCAACTATTAGAAAGGCGAATGATTTTACTAGATTGGTCTGAGTATTCTCTCTTCTACCTCTCTCTGCTACATGGACTATGTGGTGACTCTCAAGCGCTTTTTCAGAATCTACTAATATCTTGCTAGAATCATTCTCTACAGCAGCGATTGAGTATATGATCATCACAGTACTTGTCATTCCGTTCATCGAATTTGGGCAAGATGCACATAGAATAGTTGATGTCAATATCTTTCCACCACTTATTCTCAATAGTGCTTTGGCATTCTATACTTGTAGCCACCTTGGACAGAATCGTCGATTATGATGCTAAGGAATCCCAAAAATCTATATCTTGAAATCAACAACCTTTCGCTCTTTCCGACTTCTCTCTGCCGCAAAGACCATGAGGTGACTCTCAAGCGTTTCTTCAGGACCAGATAATATCTTGCTAGAATCATTCTCTGCGACAGCTGAAATAAATGAATGAATCAACCCATAGTCTCCTCCTCCATGGTCCGCAAGCGACGATGGCTCCTCTGCAGAAATATCAACAATCTCAGACCTGCCTGTCAGGAACTCGAAAAACTGAATCTTTGTCCCATTTCCATATATTTCTCCTCTAGTGCCAAAAATCCGAGTTTCTCTCTGCCTTGCTTTAGTGAAACCGGTCATAGTGAATGTTGCGGTTTCGCCGCCCTCAAATTCCATATTTACAACCTGATGATCCACTACATCGTTGTCGCAATCGTAAACACACCTTCCATAGGGCCCCTCTCGCAGAGCTTTGATAACTCCTGGCACAGTAACATCCGATGTGACAACACTCACAGGCCACCCAGTGTTTCCACGTTTAATGAATCCGAGATAGATTCGTTTTGCCGAATAAGGACAGTCCGGTTCGAAATCACATTCTAGGCAATTATTTCCTGCAATGTTAGGTTTGTTTTCTTTTTTGAAGTGAGTGAGTGAACCAAAGGAAGAAACAGACACGCATTTTTTCCCTATTATATAACGTATCCAATCAAGGTCATGGCAAGATTTCGTGAGTAACATGAATGAGGATTCTTTCTCATTTCTCCAGTTCCCTCTCACAAATGAATGTGCCTGATGCCAAAATCCAACCGGCTCAAGATGTTGGATACTAATGACATCACCAATTATGCCAGATTCGATTAGTCCCTTCAGTATCTGCGTATATTTTGTATATCTGAGTACATGTCCCACAGCAAATAAGACCTTTTTTTCGAGGATAGTCTTAGTTATATCTCGACAGCCTTTCTCATCAATAGCCATTGGCTTCTCTAAAAGGATGTGATACCCCTTCTTTGCAAATGCAATTGCAGGATCTCGATGCATGTGATCTTGAGTTGTGATTATCGCCACATCTGCAAATCTGTCCCGTTTCGCTAGGTCTTTCCAATCATCGAAGACATTCTCTCCTGGTATATCATATTCTCGCGCCATTTTTTCTCGGTAAAAGTCACGTGGTTCAGCTACACCAACAATCTTCGCTCTGTCTGGATGTTCCTTTGCATATGACGCATAAACGAATCCCCGATCTCCTGCACCTGCAATAATAATCTCAACTGGTTTCATGGGCACCCCTCATTCGATGTGGTTTATTGTCTATGAACAAGTTCTACATTTCAATGTATACTTTGATTCAAAGTTCTTGACATCAGCGACATGAATCTTTTGTAGTCTTAGAAAATAAAGCACATCAGTCCACTTAGTCAAGCTCATAAGAACCCATGAAATATCTTCTTCTATGCAATTTCCCACTCGACGAGCATACCATGCAGTGTACGACACCTCACTAGCTGAATCAATCAGATATGCTGCCGCGAATGATTGGAATGGTATAGTTCCTGATCTAGGTGTCCCGATTTTCTCACCAGAGAAAATTTCATCCAATGAGCGGACTGTTTTACGAGATTTATCGCGAGAATTCTCCATCGAGTGGGGATTTCATGCGCCTGGTGACGATGTCAGCTTGCTATCGACCTATCCTCCAATCAGAAACGGAGTGATTTCACACTTCAAACAAATCATCAATCTGGCACGAGAGCTCAGTATAGGACCAACAAATGTGGTCATACATGCTGGGGTTCCACCAAGCTTTAGAAAAGCAGGCAACCACCCCCCAGATGGCTTCAGCCAACAATACCAATCGGTCTATGCTCAAGTCCTTCGCGAAAATCTGTCAGAGCTTCTTACACATGCGCGGCCACAAGTCAGACTGGTTATTGAAAATGTAAATTGGACACCACTCATTCGCGAAGTGATAGAGCATCTCATTCCCCAAGGTCTGAAGCTGTGTCTTGATATTCCAAAGCTATATGGCTTAGATCTAAAACTAAAGGAGGCAGATTGGAATCTATTCC
This sequence comes from Candidatus Thorarchaeota archaeon, assembly GCA_029858305.1. GTDB lineage: Archaea > Asgardarchaeota > Thorarchaeia > Thorarchaeales > Thorarchaeaceae > SMTZ1-45. The sequence goes on along the minus strand of JAOUFI010000001.1, from coordinate 54,067 downwards.
AAAGATACAAGGGATCTATCGAGGTTGTTCATGTTCATGATCTCATTCCTCAGATTGGGGAGCATCAGGTTGTCGGAAATGGACTTATCGACTTTCAAGAAACATTAAGTTTCCTCAGCAAACTATCTGCAAAACCGCAGTTTGTGTTTGAAGTACGGCCCCGAGAAGAGGCTCATAGAAGTCTAGTCAATATCGGACAAATCATGAAAATCTTCAACTATGTACTATAGATTCTCCTAAAAGAAACCAGATGAAATCAGGTAAAGTACCATAAACGCAATAGAACCCAGTATCAATAATATCAAAGCCGCTATAATTCTCCAGTCCATTTACAGTCACCTCCTGTTTTATCTCTCGCTTTCTCTCAGAACATCTCGAATCTCTATAAAAGCATCCAAGGTATTCCTGGTTAAAACTCGTCTTCTGTTCCTCAAATGTCTTGCAGTCGTAGATATCGGAGCACTCCTACCAAAAAATCGCATCTCTCGGAGTATGAAGTCTCGTAGTTCCTCGTGGAATTTTATGCCCTCAATCTTCTCTTCAGCTTCCGATCTCAATCTTTGAATTATGACTGAAATAAGTCCAGTTGGCTGGACACCTGTTGAGCCTCCTGCGGTCTCAATCAAGACTGTTCCGATGCCAAACAGTCTATCAAAGATCCCTTTGCGCGTTCGCACGTTCACGATAGTCCTGAATGGGACATGCTTCTTTGTGATATTGATAATCCCCTTTCGAGTGTAAATCTCTGGCATTGCATCTCCTTCCCATCCTAAAACTGAATACTCAATTCTCCTCACGTAGATGAATGAGTATATCGAACCCACAATAAAGAAGGCGAGCGCAACTGAAACATAGACTATGTTGGTTGTTTCCCATCCAATCATGACTAGAATCTCTAGTGGTTGTGACAAAGCCAGGATAATTTCTAGAAAGGTGGGATTAGTGAATCCGATAAACAAAACTCGTAATGCAAACCATATGAGGACAAGGACTGTTCCGACCTTGAGCATTTTCTTGTAGAGGAACGCATTAGTTGGTTGGAACACTCTACCGCTCGATATCTGGTCTATTGGAGGTCTTATCACTCGCTCCTCATCATGGGTCATTAGATACCAACCTCACTCTTTCTGTCTTCTTAGTAAGTCACGTATCTCTCGTAGAACCGATAGGATCTCATCCTCAAGATTGTCGTCGATTCTTACAATCTGGTCTTCTTCCGGGAGTACAACCTCCGTTCCGGTAACATAAGGATCTTTGAACTTCCTCAACTCTCTCAGAATGAAGTCTCTAAGTTCTTCATAGAATGTTATCCCCTCGAGCTTCTCCTCCGCTGATGTGGTCGCACCAGAGTACCCAGCTGTTTCAACCTCAATAGATCCGATTCCAAACAGTCTGTCGAAAAGTCCCGCTCTGCTGGAAATGTTCGTTATAGTACGAAATGGGACATGTTTTCGCGTTATGTTAATTATTCCTTTCTTCACAAAGATTTCCGGCATTGTTTCTCCAGACTGCGCTATCACCGAGTACTCTATGGATCTCAGATAGTATGGGACAATTATGACTCCTGGTATCAACCAGATTGCTGTAATGACCCAGTACCAGATATTCAGAGTCAACCACCAGTACTGAAAGAATGATGAAACGCTTGTACTAGACCCTGTAATCCAATCTACAAGCCAGAGTGTAAGGGCGAATGAGCCGAAAATGATTATCCAGAGTACCACTGCAGTGAAAACTCCAATAAACCACATCTTATTTCGAAAGGCTTTGGAAGGTCTGAATACCTTTCCACTTGCTACATTTTCAACTGGTGGTTTGATTACTTTTCCTTCTCCTGCCATCTTTAACTCTCCTCCAATTTCTTTTCGATTCGTTCTAACACGTTTCTAATCTCACGAAGTGTCATGAGCATCTCATCGTCTAGACTGTCATGCAATCTAGGGATTGGCTCATCTCTGGGTAGAACTACCTCTGTCCCTGTGACATAGGGGTCTCTGAATCTTCTCAGTTCCTGCAGAATGAAGTCTCTGACCTCCTCATAGAAGGTTATCCCCTCTAATTTTTCTTCAGGCCCCGTTTGGCCACCTGCGCCTCCGGAGTATCCGGCTGTCTGAATCTCAACAGTCCCTATACCAAATAGTCTGTCCACAGGACCAGCTCTCGAAGAGATGTTAGTTATAGTCCTGAATGGAACATGCTTTCTGGTGACATTGATCAATCCTTTTTTGACGTATATTTCCGGCATTACTAATCCGGACTTCGAGATGACGCTATACTCGATACTTCTGATGTACAAAGGAATACCTACCATGATGGGAAGCCACCAGAATACCAATGAAATTGCATACCAGAAGCTGAGAATAGGGAGTACATCAAAGAAAATTGCGAAGAAGGTTGCCCATGACTCATCATTATCCATCATATAGATCCATGCACCCAAGATGAGTACTCCAATTGCCATCATCCACAAGAAAATTGCAGCAAATGTTGCATTGAACCATTCTTTGTAATAGAATCTCGTATCCGGTGTAAAGACTTTACCCCTAGTCACATCTTCCATTGGTGGTCTTATGACCCGCCCTTCTTCGCTTCCCATTTTATTCACTTTCCTACTCTTATGTTACAGTTTGCTCCTAAGAATCTCTCGAATATCTCGAATTGCCAGCAGAATTTCGTCGTCCAAAGAACCTTCAATTCTTTGGACTGCTTCATCCCGTGGAAAGATGACTTCCGTGCCTGTTGTATAGGGATCTCTGAATTTCCTGAGCTCACCTAGAACAAATCGTGTCAATGCCTCGTAGGACTTGATTCCCTCAAGTTTCTCTTCTGGACCTGATTGACCACTCGGGCCTCCTGAGTATCCGGCTGTCTGAATCTCTACATTTCCGATGCCAAAAAGCCTGTCAATCACACCAGCTCTCGATGAGATGTTCGTAATTGTTCTGAATGGTACATGTTTCTTGGTAATGTTGATGATTCCCTTGCGAACATAGATCTCCGGAGATGCCTCTCCAGTTTCGGAAATCACCGAGTACTCGATGGAGTTGACATAGACTGGAATGCCAATTAATGCAGGAATCAACCAGACTAGTTCACCTACAATTGTCCAATAGTTCACAACACCCAACCACTGGCTGATGAAGAATGCATGATTCCAACCCTCATCCAATGATATCAGGAATGATACACCGTAGACAAGTCCAATGACCATAAACCAGGTTACTATGGCAACCATTATGGCAGTGAACCAGTACTTGCTCCGCAAGGCCTTTGATGGCCTGAACGTCTTTCCACTAGTTATACTCTCAATTGCTGGAAAATACCCAGCTGCTACTTCCTCGTTCGTTTTATTCACCTTCTTGTGTTTCTCTCTGATAGCGAGGAAGTTGTTTTGCACCAAGCTTGCCAAAGATGCGTATAGACTGCTGAGTCATATACATCTCTTCTTCCTTAGGGTTCAAGGTCAGATTGTATTCTTTGAGAATGGTGTTGAGGGTCTCTCTACACTCCTCAAGTTTTGGACACTGTTTTCCATCACTTGTTTTTTGGGACTCAAATGGTGTTCCATCACATAGTTTTCCACCATAGTTGGTGTGTTCATACCAGATGATTACACCAAGTCCGAGCGTAAAGACAATGTATACGTTCGTGTTGGCTTGATAATCAAAGCCTGTGAGAAAACCCTTCTCTCCGTCAACATTTTCAGTATCCAATCGATGACTGTTGGCATGTTGCTTGAGAGTATCCTCAATCTTTGACTTTGCTCTACTCAGAACCCTAGAAACATATGCTGCGCTTGTGAATTGCATCCTGCGTACTTTTTCTTTCTCCTTCATTGCTTTCTTCTTGTCGTTGATCTTGCCATCAATCTCACTAGCAAGGATGTTGAAAATATACTCAGGAATATCCTTGGGCTTCTCATACTCACTGAAGATATCTGAAGTGGGTTTCCCGTGATGGTATTCCCACCAGACCACTGCTTCATGAGTCGAGAGTAATCCCATTGCACACTTCCTCGTGTCACGCTACGTTTTAACCTTTTCTGGTCAAACTTTACTGCGTTGTGGTAAACATTTATATGCAAACGAATATAAATCTTTACCATCGCGCTGTAAACTTTTACAGCTTTGCGGTGGTTAACAATAATGGCACGAAATGGAACGGTAATTCGGACTGAAGACCTGAACAAGAACTTCGGCTCTGTTCAGGCTGTCAGAAATCTGAACCTGGAGGTTTCCTCTGGTAGCAGGTTTGGTTTTCTTGGCCCCAATGGGGCAGGCAAGACCACAACTGTGAGAATACTGTCTGGGCTCTTGAAACAGACGAGCGGCAACGCTGCGGTGTGCGGTTTTGATGTGAGCACTCAACGAGATGCAATCAAGGCTGCAACCGGTCTACTTCCTGAGTCTCCTGGATTGTACTCCAAGCTATCAGCAGTGGAATTTCTGGAGTTCATAGGAGCACTGAATGGAAAGAGTGGCGAGGTACTAAACAGACGCATTGACAGTCTATTGGGAATGCTTGGACTTGAAGGACGACAAGACGATCTTCTGGAGTCATACTCTTCCGGAATGAAGCAGAAAGTACTGGTTGCATCAACACTTCTACATGAACCCAAGCTAGTATTCCTTGACGAACCTACTTCACGACTTGATCCATCAGCGAGCGTACTTGTCAAGGATCTGATTCTTGCTTTGGCAGAGGAAACGGAAACTAGTTTCTTCATCTGCACACACCAGACCTCGTTTGCTGAAGATGTCTGCGATGTCATTGGTATTCTCAATGCTGGAGAACTTGTAGTTCATGGCGCACCAAATGATATCATTGACTCGATGAAAGTAGATGATCTTGAAGATGCCTACTTGAAAGTAGTCGGTGGTCAGGTGGACAGAAAGGCCCTTCTTGCATGGAGGTAATGCAAGTGGTACGACAATGGCTTGCAATTGCAAAAGCCGAGTACTTGGTTCTTTCTGCAAGTATGAGGCCGCATAGGCGAGCATACCTAGGAATTCTCACATCTCTAGCCTTCATCTGGGCAGTCATTGGAGCTCCTATATTGATTGGAGGTGTAATTAGTGCGATAATTCCTATGGCAACACTTCAACCCCTGCTTCAGATGGTATTTCCTGGTCTCATGCGTACAGTAGCATTATTCCTTTGGATTGTGCTTCTATTATTCCCTCTATCTTACGCTCTCCAAGAAATCAAAGTAGGTCAATGGGAAATTTTCCTGTCAAACAACGTTCGAACAAGAAGCATTCTGGCTGGAACCTTCTTCGGTAAGATACCCCTTTTCGGATTGATTGTGATATTCCTTGCGCCTCTTCTGATTACGCCCTTGGTTCTGGCGTTTGAAGTAAACCTGATAGGTCAGATTCTGATCTATGGAGTAATCACGCTAATGTCTTTGGGTACAATCTGGCTCTCTAATTTCATAACTAGTGTTATTCAAGCTAGACTAGGCGAATCATCCCGAGGAAATGACATAGCAAAAGCTCTTGCAATGGTTGTTGCAATAGTAGTCATCATCCCGATGTACGGTTTGATGTTCTTTCTACCTACGATGTCTGAGATGATGGGTATGAATGCATTCCTGATTCTGCCCTCAACATGGTTTGCAGATACCATGAGTTGGTTTGCAGTGGCATTCAATGGTGTAGGACTAACAGGATCTCAAATCATAGGATTTGGAAGTATCTTACAGTTAGATATGCTAACCAGCACTGTTCTCATGGGTGGTTTTGTATTGGTAACTATTGGATTGGCCTTGGGAATGACTGATAGAGTCTTTACAATCGAGGCCGGTGTTCGTACAGAGGTTGTCACTACCGTTGGCAAGGAGAATTTCATTCTACGCGGTGTGCGAAGACTAAATTCAGGTCCCTTTGGATCACTCATGGTGACAAACTTCAAGGACTTCATGCGAAAGGCACAGAACCTCTCCAAGATCTTCTATGGAGTAGTCTTAGCTATAATAATGCCAGTAATCATAACGTCCATGGATATTGGTGATTACCAACTGAGTGATATGTTCCTCACTATAATTGCAATGATGGCACTTGTAGGTGCAATGCCTTTTGCAGGTGCTGGATTCCTCGAGAGCAAAGATCAACTCTGGATCATCCAAGGTGCTCCTTCAGGCGCATCCAAATTTGTGAAGAGTCGAATTGTAACTCAGGCAGTGATTTGCATTGCTCTGATCGCGATACCTTCACTCGTAATGTCGTTCTTAATCAGGATGACTGCCACAGAACTCTTGGCGATAGTTGGTATAGGATATATGGCAATATTTGGAGGCATGTTGGTTTCAACTGGCATAACAGCTGGAAATCCCAATTATGAGGATACAAAATCACCCGCACATCAGACAAATGTTATGGCGTCAGTTATGATTGCGGAATTCTCCATCATCGGGGTTATCTTTGTTGATTTGCTTGCATCGCTCGCTCTTAACATCAATGTCTTTGGAATCGTAGAAGATTTCTTTGGTCCTGGAAATATGATGATTGGGATGTCATTCATTGGTGTACTGGTTCAGTGGACGATAGGAGGAATTCTTGTCTGGAAAGGGATTCGCAAGCTCTCTAGTCCTGATAATTAGACTGAGGTGTAATAATTGCGGATAAACCTCCTTTATTGCGCAACGATCGATGTCTTGGTGGCTACCACCAAGCCTCGATCTTTTTTCTTTCTTAAAATATGTGCAATAATCCTAGTGTTGCTATTAGTAGGGTCTCAGAATACTCTACATTATAGTGAAGGCTATTTATCAAACCACGATGAATCGTTTAATACTCTGAGTTTAGCCGATTCTGGAAATGTGGCCGGAATATCATATGTTTCGCAGCAAATGAATGGGTTATGTCACTGGGCAACTCAAGCTATGGCATTACAAAGTGTTGGCATTTCCTTGGACCTAGCCGGCATGTGTGCAGTATCTGGGATTGGATTCTCTGCTGGCTACGTGCGATATGAAGACAACTGGATTTTTGTGTCCGGACCCATTTATAGACAGCAAGTTACATACGCTAACATAGCAGAGCTCTACGGGCTTGATGTTGAGTTCTATGTTGATACCGACTGCTCAGAATTTGCAGCTCTCTTTGAATTGGTACTCCAAGCAAACAATGTAAATTGGACTGAGCTTGATGGATGGGATGATGCATTTCAGGTTCTGAAGAGTAGTATTGATGACGGGAATCCAGTAGAGGTCTATGTTGATCTATACCATCTTCCACATCCAGATTACGATTTCATCAGAGACTTAGGTTTGAGTGACAGTAATCCCTCTCACTCAATTCTGATAAATGGTTACAATGAAACTGCAGGCGTTGCCTATGTCATGGATCCTGCAATTGGCGTGCTTGAAAACTGCGTTGCAACTCCTGATGATGAAAGCTGGTTCTATGAAATTAATTTCACATCATTGAATCAAGCGTGGAGAAAATCCTATGCCTCTGTTGTCATCAAACCCGGTTCTGGGATTAACAATGACTTCACGAGTATCCTCGGAAATTACATTCTGGATAGGTTACGTGGTGATAGAACTTCCTATGCCCCTGCTTCTGAAGAGATTTTCTTCTGGAATTTTGGGTCAAACGCATTCAGAGCTCTGGCCTCAGAATTGACAGAAGTTGGGCTCTCATCATACTTGGATGAGTTTGATGAATATGAACTTCAAATAAAAGCCAGAATCCTAGAAAGTATCGGTCTTGAACTTGAAGCGTATATGACACTGCAGTATGAATCATATCGTATGGCAATCAGCGCCTTACCAAATGTGCTACCTGAACTAGATCTAGATCAATTTGTTTCAGAAGGAGAAAAAGCCTTTGAGCACTTTGCCGCTCTTACCGATAACTCGAGTATCAACAATTTATTCTATACTGGAGGAGCTACAATAACATCTGAAACTCTCAACAGCATTGCAGATCAGTATGAACATGTACTTGATGGAGATTTGTCATCTGCAGTGTCTGAATTTGATGAGGATCTAGCAGAGATTCGACTTCATCTCACTGCAATCGCAGATTCTTGGGATGCAGCTGCTGCTGCGCTTGCCAAAGCACTCAATGATGACACAGCTGTTATAGCTATTGTAACTGTTGTAGGCTTATGCACATTCATTGGTGTGGTTTCAATATTTGTTCGCAGAAGGATGAAAGCATAGCCTATTCTCCGGGAGTAGATGATCATTTTTGGATCATCACTCCCAACGAAAGAGAAGGACTTCATCTAATTGCTCGAATCACCATATTTCTGCTGACCTTCTTCTCAAAAGGACTCTCATTATAGTCGGAGAAGAATTCTACATCCCTGAAGCCGACAATGTTCAACATGTCACTCATTATACTATAATTGAGATTGAGTACTTTCTGAGTAGAAACCTCCGAAACCCAATCATCATTTGTCTTCCTGAAGACGGACATGATTAAGGTCGAAGAAACAGGATAATCAGAATGTTCGAATATCCTTGAGAATGTTACCTCCGTTCCATCGTTCAATTTGCCTGTTTTTGTCGGGAAATTACGAAATCCGGTCCAATGGATTTCCTCGAAGTTTAATACCTGCGCAAGAAAGGACCCTCCGTCATTTAATCTCTGATAGATAGTTTCGACAAGGCTCCTTACGGAATCAATATCATGCAAAAGAGCAAGAGAATTACCTAGAACGAAGATTAGATCGAAGTAGCCCTCTACTATAGAATCAATGTCGACCATATCTGCCACAATGAATGTAGGCTTTACCCTATTTTCTTCTGCATGTTTTTGAGCTGCCTCTATCATGGTTCTGCTCATATCGAAACCAACAACTTCAGCTCCCTGAGCTGCAAGTGCCACAGAATGACGTCCACTTCCGCAGGCTATATCTAAAACACGTTTCTTCTCAGGTTCATTAAGTAATGATACAAGAAATGGAATCTCTCGATTCAGTCGAGCTACCCAATCTATCGTATTATCATATGCAAGTGAGATTTCATCAAAAGAGTTCATTGAAATCTTGTTCTTCTGGTTTTGTCTCGGTATTCAATCTTTACTAATGACCTGATTGTCCTATTCACTAACAATCAGTTATGGTATAAATTCATATGTTCTCATGTGTATGTCATCATAGGGAGAAAAAGTTGATTGAGTACATTCTTGCAGTGATTGTTTTGGCTGTTGTAATCTTGCTCGTTTTTACTTCAGGAAAACCACGCAGGACAGGTCCAACCACATCCACACATTACAAAGATGAGTATCACGGTGTCTACTCGCATGATTCTCTTAGTCAAGATGCAAACGTCCACTTTCCCGTACGTAAGGATTCCACCTCAGTTTTTCCAATGGGTAAAAGGACAGAAAGAAAGAAGACTAAAACACATCAAAATAGACACTAATCCTCTAATCTGATGATTCAATCTCTCCAGGTGTGAATAGTAGTCTACCTTCCATACCACCTGCTACATTTATTGTCTGACCACTCACATGGCCTGCAAGTCTATCTGAGGCCAGATAGAGTATTGCTCCCGCAATGTCGCTTGGAACAGCAGTTTTCCTCATGGGAATGGTCTGCAATATTCTTGTCACCATGTCCTTGTCAGTCAGGGCTTCTTCTGCCATTGGAGTTAGGGTCCATCCCGGGTTGACTAGGTTAACTCTCCCATTGCGTGCGAGGTGGACAATCTCGTTTTTCAAGCTCATTAGTAGACCATGCATTCCAGCCTTGGTCGTGGAATAGTCGGAGTACCACGCCTCACCAAAGAATCCTGCTGTAGATCCTATTAGAATCAAGGAGGCGTAATCACCTTTGTATCTTTCAAGGTTTGTAAAGAAGTATTTTGCACAGAGAAACGTACCAGTAAGGTTTACAGAAAGTGTTCTCTCCCATTGTTCCAATGTCATATCTTGAACTGCTTTTCCCTCTGCGTTTGCTATTCCTGCATTTGCCACAAGCACATCAACACGTCCAAATGCCTGATTTGCAGCGTCAAATAGGGCTTTAACATCTGCCTCCTTTGTCTGGTTTGTCTTTACCATGAAGAATTGTTCTGGCCAAGATTTCTTCAGAGCTTCAAGATTATGTTTCGAGCAGTTGTAGGTCCCAGTGACATTTGCACCTTCTGATAGGAATAGCTGAGCAGTTTCCATTCCAATCCCCCCAGAAGCACCTGTGACTACAATGTGCTTTCCAGAAAGTCCTGTATCCATTAAGCTCCCTCGAATAATGATAGCGAAATTGTATACTTGTTCCCTTTCAATCATGCGATATAGGATGTCAACTTGTTGAATTGGATTTCCAGAGAATTCTGTGATAACGTTCCACAAGCACCTCTGGCCAGCTACCCACAGATCTAAGTAAGAGGTCCGCAGTGAGTCCAACGTCTTTGTCTATTGCTAGTTCTTTGAGGTTCGCACACTGAAAAAGTGGTGATAAATCAAGACGCTTCAATCTGTTATTTTCTAGATTCAATTCTTCAAGACTAGGACAAGAACTGAGTGGATTGAGATCTAGGTCTTGAAGTCTATTATGATTCAGTCTGACGGATTTTAGATGTTTGCCACACTTTTCAAGAGGTGAAAGATCAATTTCAGAAAGGGAGTTATTTCTAAGACAGAGATACTCTAGCTTCTCACACCAAATAATTGGGAGAAGGTCAACATTTGCGATGTCCTTTAGATCCAAGCTAATAGTTGTTTCATTAGTTCTGAATCTTGCTGTCTTTTCAAGACCCGTGGTTGTTTCGAACCTGATGAATATCTCAGATACCACTATCAAATTCCTCCCATGCTACTCGCCTTGTATTCGCATATAGAATGTCTCCCTAAAAAAGAAATGTCCTATCTCCATGATGTATTAGTAAGTCATTGTTGATATCTACTCTTTCATCTAGTAGCCAAACCTTCTCAAATCAGATTCTCTAAATAGGTGGATTTGTCAAAAGGATTGATAGTACAAGGAGGCAAAAGAAGAAATGGTGAAACTCAATCATCCCTCAACCTTTTCTGTTGTTGCTAGAGACCCCTCAAACGGGGATTTTGGAATTATAGTGCAGTCCAAGTTTCCAGCAGTGGGCTCTGTTGTACCATGGGCTAAAGCAGAGATTGGAGCCATTGCAACACAGGCATGGGCAAACGTGTCCTATGGTCCAAGAGGCCTGGATTATCTGGCTGCGGGTAAGTCTGCATCAAAAACCCTACGAATCCTGCTTAAGAATGACTCTGGAGCACAACATCGACAGATAGGCATCGTAGACCAGAAAGGGCATGTTGCTGCGCACACAGGTAACGAATGTAAGAGCTGGGCGGGTCATCATATTGGAGAAGGATTCGCCTGTCAAGGAAATATCCTTGCAGGAGAGGATGTTGTTGCCAATATGGCTATTGCTTTTGAGGGAACTGAAGGCGACCTGATTGACAAGCTCTTTGCTGCACTTAGTGCTGGACAGGCAGCTGGTGGTGACCGTCGTGGAATGCAATCAGCTGCAATCCTTGTTGTACGAAAAGAAGGAGGATATGAGGGTGGAAATGATAGATATGTTGACGTTCGTGTTGATGAACATCCCAGCCCCATCAAAGAGCTCGAACGTATTTTCAAAATATATGATATGACGCTCCTTAGTAGAGAGAATCCAAGTAATTTGAAGCCGATAGAGGGTGTTCTCTCAGTTCAGATTCAACAGGCTCTCGTTTCCTTGGGCTATTTAGATAAAGTCAGTATGAATACATTTCCTGATTCAGCTAAAATCGCTCTTGCAGAGTGGACCAACACAAACAATTTTGAAAACAAAGCCCGCGACGATGGCACTATATGGCAGAGCGTATTAGATTATCTATTCCAAGATGCTAAAGGCAACAAACCGTAATTACACCATTCCAATACGTAGGATATGGCTGTTTTAAGAACAAATATGCATTAAATTCTGGAATAGATAAAAAATCGAGAACTGAACTATTGCCAACTGTGTTCCTATAATCCGTATTCTCTAAAAGGACCAATGCTTTGACACAGCATGCAAAATCTGATTGAATTGTAGGGTGCAATAACTTGAGCAAAGTACATGGCTATACTGTAAGAGTCGATTGGTCTGTGTGCTATGGCTGCGAGAAGTGTGTTACTGCATGTCCTACAGACGTGTTCATCATGATGACGGATACGACAGGAAAAGCGGTTGCTGACCCTATTCGAGAGGCAGATTGCATTCTGTGCCTTGTCTGTGAAATTGTCTGCCCCGTTAAAGCAATATACATTGAACGAAAAGGGGGTTCGGAGGATACATTACAATCTTTGTTACAAGGTACTGATGAGAATTGACGTGAGGTTAGGAAGATGTTTGATGAAATTCTTAGTGATGAAGAAAAACTGATTCGGGATAGAGTTCGTGCTTTTGTTCGTGACAAAGTAGATCGTGAAATGATTATTGCAATGGATAGTAAGAAGAAAGAGTATCCATACGAATTCATCAAGGCTGCAGCAAATGACAATCTCCTTGGTATGCGGTTTCCGAAGAAATATGGCGGCAGAGGCTTAGGTTGGGTCTCTGAAATGGTAGCCCTAGAGGAGATAGGTGTACTTGGCATCGCCCTTGGGTGTGCTTTCTCTCTTCCAAGTATTGTTGGGGAAGCAATCAATAAGTTTGGCACAGAAACACAAAAGAACGAATATCTTCTTCCCACTCTTAAAGGAAAGAAGATATGCGGGGAAGGGCTAACTGAGCCCCGAGGTGGTTCTGACTTCTTCGGTACGAATACAACTGCAGTGAAAAGGAATGACACATTCATAATTAATGGCGAGAAAAGGTTCGTTGCAGGCGGTATTGGTGCTGACTATTTCCTGATATATGCAAAGACTGACTTTTCTGCAAAACCTCATGAGTCACTGAGTGCGTTCATAGTGGAGAGAGACATGGGTGTAAAGGTCGAGGAAGAATATGAGCTCATGGGCTGCCGCGGAATGGGTGCAGCTAGGATTGTGATGAAGGATGTCGAGGTTCCTGAATCAAACCTTGTTGGGGCTTTGAATGATGGTAATTCAATCTTCAACACTATGATGGTGCCTGAACGGCTCACTTCTGCAGCTGGTCCTATTGGAATGGGGCGAGCATCACTTGAGATTGCAGTGAGGTATGCGGATAAGCGGGAAGCTTTTGGCCGTCCAATTAAAAGCTATGAGGGCATCAGCTTCAAAGTTGCTGACTGTATGACTCAGCTAGATGCAGCAAGAGGACTTGTGTATCGTGCTGCGAAGAAAGCAGACACTGGTGAATGGTGTAGAAAGGAAGTTTCCCAGGCCAAAGTCTTCGCGACAGAGGCTGGTTTCATGGCAGTTCATGAGGCTATGCAGATACTAGGTGGTATTGGTTACACAGACGTTTACCCTCTTGAACGACTTTACAGAGATGCGCGTCTTGCCACAATCTGGACAGGCAGTAATGAGGTTCAAAGACTAATCATCCAAAATGAGGTCTTCAAAGAGATACTATCAGAGGATCGTTCTGAGAAACGAGATGTTGAGCTTGATACACCCGGCGCACACAAGGCAAAAGAGAAGGTCTATAGTGAAGATCCTCGGAAGCACTACCCAAAGTAATTGTTTGCTTCAGCGAAGCAAAAACTCATATACTAACAATAGTTAACATTATGACAGGAGTAGGCTTTATAGAAATAAATCATGCCCACTCCAAGTTACAACAACAGAGTGATGAAGAAGTATGAGTAACCTTGTTTGTCCAAAATGTGGTGCTAAAGTGACAGTACCAGTACACTGTGGAAAGGAGATGCACATAGAAGGAGATCAGCTAGTATGCTGGATGGGCCCAGCATGTGGTCATCGGGATATTCCTACGCACTGCGGAACATCTATGAAGCTAAAATAGTAAATAATGCCCATTGTGGGGACATATCCTATGATTCTAGAAGAGATCATGAATAGACACAGTGGGCGAGCATTTTCTAGCAAGCCTATTTCGGATGAGATGCTTAATTCGATATTAGAAGCGGGTCGATGGGCTCCTTCCTGCTCAAATAAGCAAGCTTGGAACTTCATCGTACTTCATGACAAAGAAGTTCTCACAGAGGCTCATGAAGCACTAAGTGGAGGTAATGCTTATGGAAAAGCAGCTCCGGTGATGATTATTGTTGCAGCAAAAGAAGATGGAGGCTGCAGTGCTCATGGTCTCCCCTATTTTATGATGGATGTGGGTTTGGCGGTTGAAAACATGCTTCTCCAAGCCGTCCATCTTGGATTGATGGGACATCCAGTAGCTGGCTGGAATGAAGCTGAGTTGAAGGATACCACAGGTATACCTAAGGAATATCGAATTGTGTGTGTAATATTCTTGGGATATGAGGGAGACCTCTCTTTGTTGGATGAGGTGGACCGTGCAAAAGCTAGCAGACCAAGAACCCGGCGAGAGTTATCTGAAATAGTCCATTGGGAAAAATGGTGATGAATAGGATCATTGATTTAATTTCAATCACAATTTTTCGAATCCGAAAAGGTAATGTTCCATTGCTAGTATAATTGTGATAGTGAGCGTACATTGCAGCCAGTATCCACCATCGATATTACGATAATCGTTGTACCTGGTATTATCTTTGGCATTATCTTTGGATATGGCATTGGTGAAATGAAGAGTCTACGAATGACTGAAAGAATAGTCCTTGCTATTATAATAAGCACAATCTTCGGTGTTATTTTTGCCCTTCTGTATAATTATATTCTCCCAATATCATATTTCTCAGTTTTCTTGGCTGCAATCTCTTTTTTGGGTGGCTTAATCCTTGGATTAGGATACAATTGGCCTGAATCTTCTGAGCCCCCTCGAAGCAGCCACATAATCTATGAACCATATGACGACGAAGATTTCGATCGCGAGATAGAAGAGGCCCTTCGTGGGAAGCAATAAACTTGGTAAATGTAAATTGAATTGTGGATGTTTTCTCAATAAGAGTTAAAGGCGATGAGTAGTGTTCTACTCTAGTTCGCATTTCCCGGAGGAAGTATAACTTGCGAAAAACGCTACCACACTTTCTTGCAGTATTTACAATAACATGTCTTCTCTGGTCTATGGTTTTTATTCCCGCGAAGGCAGTCCCTCCAGTTGGGTGGAGTGGAGATTCAAGTCTAGCATTCTTATTGGAAGTCAATGGCGTAAATGCCGCTGAATCTGATGCTGCGAATCCAATCCCAATCGATATCTCGTCGGATATTTCGATTGAACTTCAGATATACACAGGTACTAACTTGACAATTCAATCCGGTAGGTTCACAATGTCTTACCTATCAGTTCCAATTATCAATCAAGTATTCCCACTGAGTTCTCTTGGCGAGATTCCTGAAAATACCACAGCAAGTATCCTTAATGCATCAATTCCACTTGGGAGCCTCTTTAGTATTGGAAATCTGAGTCTTATCTCAGGGACAATCACAGGGGCGTTCTCTTTTGTATATTCAAATACGACATCACCGAGTATAAATGGGACTGTCAGTGAGGACTTTGTCCTTCAATTAGGTCCCACGGGCACAGCTGCTATTCTCTCAATAAGTGGTCTAATTACAGTAGGCTTCACAGTAATGTCTGTATTCACTTTGATCATGTCCCTTGATGAATTCCAGCATGGCATTATGGCGGCTCGAAAGATGCGCGGTGCGAAACGTGGTTCTGATGTTGGGATATTCCCACGGGCTGTTGTCCTTCGTCGAAAGCCCAAGAAGGGCGGCGAGAAGATTGACAAAGATGAGCTGGTGACTAGAGTTAGTAAAGCAGCCGGAAGTGCATGGGACAATAAACGATGTCCCAAATGTGGAAAGAAATGGATGAAGAACTCACCAACATGTGGTAAGTGTGGTATTGATACAAGTACTGCGATCACCTTTTTCTCCAAAGATATTGCTGAATATGCACCAAAAGCACTGAATGTGATTCGACCTAAGTCAAAGGTCACTGTAGGTGCACTTGGAAAGAAGCTCCACCTGAAACCTGACAAGGCAGGAGCTCTTGCGGCAGCCCTTGTGGATATGGGTGCTCTTCAGACTAAATCTGTCAAGGTACCTCTCAAGAAGGTTGCATTCTCGGGCATGACCCTTGCTGGAATTTATTGGTCATGGATGCAACTCATTGGAGGCGCAACTCCTGATTTGGTTACTATCCTCCTAACCACTGTTGCTGGCCTTGTTGTATCAGTTTTGATAGGCTACTTCATGAACTTCCTAGCTCGTGTACCACAGCTCGGATATGACTGAATGACACTCTAATCATGTCGAGCCTCAGTTAGGCTCGACGCTTCTTTCTTTCTTGAATCCATTCCCTCAATAGATATAATATGCTCAAGATATTTCGTATTGTTGTTAGGAACCATTTCATCAATCAAAGGAATTGAATTATAGATGACACCACAAGGAATGCACAGAAGTGCCTGGGAGAATGACGAACTATCAGTAAATGTACCCTACAGTGCGGCTGGAGTCGGTACTACGATTGTTTTAACATCTAAATTTACCGGACGCATCATGCTCATGGATGTAGGTGACGGAGCTGTGCGTGATCTTATTGAATTAACTAGAAAGAGTGATTTTGTGCACGATATTGATCTCATTGCCATTTCTCATGGCCATTTTGATCATGTGGGCGGTCTTCATACTCTTCTTGGATTTATGAGAATGCTCGGACGAAAAGAATCTCTCAATATCCTTATTCCTACTAATTGTATTGAGGCCACAAGCATCATCAAAGGTTTTTGTCAGAGTTACCATGAAACGCTACCCTTCAAAATACGATACCATGAAATAACTCAGGGATCTGAGTTTGACACCGACTTCTTCAAGGTCAAGTCTTTTGGAGTTGAACATTATGGATCTGAATGCAGCCCTGGAGAGGAGATTCTCATGCCTGCTCTTGGCTTTAGAGTGAAGGTAGGAGAGTCTGTTATTGCCTTCTCTGGCGATACGAGGATTTGTGCTGGAGTAGAAGCAATTGTGGCTAATGCCGACTTGGCAATAATAGAAGCTACGCGTCCCGTGGCTCCCGATACAGGCCCTCGCGTTCATTTGTCTGTTGAAGAGGCAGAGAAGCTTGGTGCCCTCGCTAAGGAGTATCTTTTGATTCACCGAATCCCTAACATAGATATTCAATGATGAGATTTCTCTTAGGCTTTTTATAGGATGAACTGAAGTCCCAATAAAACAATCATCCCGAATACTGCTGATATGGGGACCGTGACTATCCAAGATATGACAATATCTTTGACCTGTTTCTTCTGGATTGGTGTTTGAGAAATCCACCCAACCGCAATAAGAGCTGCAACGAGAACATGCGTGCCACTCAAAGGTAATCCCAGAATAGTCCCTACAAACATGATAACTGAAACAGATATGCTTGCAGATAACGCAGAAGAAGGCGAGAGAGTAACTACCTCGGTTGCTAATGTCTTAATCACTTTTCGACCAACTACAATCAATCCTAGAGCCATACCAATCCCCCCAACCAGTAACGGAATCAAATATCGCGGTATAACTACAAATCCCAAGTCATAAAATCCAAGAAAATCAGGTAGGATGACTAATGGTGCTATTGCATTGGCCACATCATTTCCGCCTCTGCTCAATGATGTAAGTATCAGAAATGCTGCAAGTAGGTAAGCTGCGACTCTTTCCTGTTTTTCAAAGTCAGTGAATCCTTTCGCTCTTTTTTGGATATGTCGCATGATTGCGAAAACACCCGCAGCAAATAAGAATCCGATGAGAGGTGAAAGAACCCACCCAGCGAACACCTCAAGAACCACATTCCAATCAACCACATTAATCCCCCATTCAGAATATCCGACTAATGGTGCTGATATTGCGACACCAATCACTGCACCCACAATACATTGAGTCGTGCTAATTGGTAAACCCCTTGAGATTGATGCGATAAGAAGCCATATCGCCATGGATATGAGAACTGCAAAGACCATGTCTATACTCATCTCCATGCCACTAACCATGTCTGAGCCTACTTTCTCCGACACATTGCTTCCTAATACCACTGCACCAATTATTGTAATTAATGCTCCAATTGTGACTGCAGCTCGTACTGTGAATACCTTTGCCCCAACGGCTGGAGCCATCGCCTCGTCATTGCCTCCAATTGAAAAAGCGACAAGGAAACTAATGACGAGCAAGGTGCTTAGAAGCAGAAGGTCCAATCTAGAAAGGCCTCCGCTTATGTATGTCTGACTGACAGTGCTCGAATGAAGTCGCTAGTTTCTTCCGATCTTATTGATACCTGTAATATCTTGTCTGAAATGGCTCTGAAGAGAATAACTTCGAGTGGACTGTATTCCCCTTTGTTGAAGAGTCGTTCAAGAAGATTAAACTGGATGTCCCTTGCCTCCTCCCTCACTTTGTCAATCTTTAGAGTATACTCTACAGACTTTTCAAAGTCTGTGAAGAGATATTTAATCGCATCCTGTAGCAAGTCAGTACATACCCATCCTTTGTTTGCTATTTGATGAATCTCTTCAGGAGGTGTATACTTGCGACCGATGAGCATCATCCTCACTGCTTCCTCTGCAGCATCAATCACACTATCCATATGGATGACCAACTGATGCCTGTCCTGTGTTTGCTGTGGAAGATACGCTCTCTTTGAAAATATCTTTTCAAAGAGCTCATCCTTAATTATATCCGCTTTTCTCTCAAGCGAAATAATCTCAGATTGTAGTTCATCTAGATGGTCCATTTTTCCCTCAAGCCAATCATCAGCACCGACATGCAGCTTTGCACTCGCTGATTGTAACGCTTTGCTCAGTTTCAGGAGTAAATCATCTGCTTGTTTTTGTAATTCTTTATCTCCCAGTCCAAATATCCTCGAAAACGTACCCATTTTCATGTTCTCCTATGAAACTGCGTCATATTGTCAATTGAATTTATTCTGAGGTGTTCAAGGTTATAAATAGGGTTTGTGCCATTTATCAAACCTTCAGGAATCTTACTGAAGAACGGCTTTGATGCGTAGGATGCCAGCTCCAATCTTTTCCTGCTTGGCAATCTTGAACTTTCCAAGCACTCCTGTATTCTCGACATGAGGACCGCCACAGAGTTCCATACTAAAATCGCCCACTCTGTACACCGAAACAATCTCACCATAGTTTTCCTTGAAGAATGCCAACGCTCCTTTCTCTATTGCATCATCATATGGCATGAATGAATGTTCAACCGCAAGATCTTTTGCAATTATATCATTGACTAACTTCTCTACCTGTTGAGTTTCTTCAGGAGTCATCTTTCTGGGAAATGTGAAATCAAACCGGAGTCTCTCTTGAGTGATATTACTACCATTCTGTTGAACCGAGTCACCAAGCACTTTTCTCAAAGCGGCTTGAAGAAGATGCGTAGCAGTATGAAGTTTGGTGATATTTTCACTATGGTCTGCAAGTCCTCCTTTGAATTTGCCTTGAGTCGCAGTTCTAGACATCTCCCTATGTTCTTCAAATTGCCTTGTGAATTCTCTCATATCAATGACTACACCTCTCTCTCTAGCAAGGTCTCTAGTCATCTCAAGGGGCAGTCCAAAGCTTGTAAAGAGAAGGAAAGCATCCTGTCCAGTAATAGTTCCAGTTTCCTCATAGATCTTATCGAATCTTCGAAGTGCTTTTGCTAATGTAGTTCTGAATTTCTTTTCTTCTGCGTCAAGGTTCTTGAGGATGAATTCCCTATTTCTTTCAACTTCATTGTAGACATCTTTGAACATGTCGACGACAATGTCTGTGAGTCCCGCCATGAATCCTCTTCCAATCTCCAACCGATCCGCAGAATGAATGGCTTTCCTTAACAAACGTCTCACAATGTAACCCTGTTCTACATTTGATGGCGCAATTTGTCGGTCATCCGCCATGATCATAATTGCCGATCTGACATGATCTGCAATGACTCTGATTAGGGTATTATCGTGTTCCGAGAATTCTTCCTTTGGAGAAATCTTCTTGATATACTCGATTAGTGGTACAAACGCCTCTGTATCGAATACTGACGGCACTCCCTGCAACATGGCAGCAGTCCTTTCAACTCCCATTCCAGTATCAATACTCTGTTGTCTCAGAGGTGTATATACGCCCTCGTCACTCTTGAAATACATCATGAACACATCGTTCCAGACTTCGACAAAATGGCCACAGTTGCAGCCAGGCCTACAATCAGGAGAGCATTTCGGTATCTCATCAACCTCTATGAACATCTCAGTACAGGGTCCACAGGGACCACTATTTCCAGCAATCCACCAATTATCCTCTTTTCCCAGGAAGTATATTTTTTCATCTGGGATTCCCATGCTTCGCCATGCATCTGCAGCTTCATCATCTCTTGGAGAGTCAGCATCACCTGCAAAGAGTGTAACAGATAACTTTGCAGGATTAAAACCCAAATATTTCTTCGATGTTAGAAATTCATAGCTCCATGAGATGGCTTGTTTCTTCCAGTAATCCCCAAGACTCCAATTTCCCAGCATCTCAAAGAATGTGAGGTGAGTTGTATCTCCCACATCATCGATATCAGTAGTCCGAACACATTTCTGTACATTAGTCAGACGTTTACCCTGTGGATGAGGTTGTCCCAGGAGATATGGAACCAGCGGATGCATTCCAGCAGATGTAAAAAGTGCTGAAGGATCATCTTCAGGTATCAGTGATGCTGAAGCAATTACAGCATGTCCTCTCTCTTTGAAGAATTCCAAATACATGCTTCGTAGTTCACTGATTTTCATTTTGCACATCTCATTAAATGCACGGTTAGCATGAACAATTAATGACCGATTTTAACGCTTTCGCAGGATACATTTTTTCGTACACATTCTTTAGGTTAGTATTAGACCTGTTGGCGTCATTCGATACTTTCTGAGTCTATCAGTCACCCATGGGTATCTCCCTATCCACTCCAAGAATCTGTCATTCGATATGATATCGGCTTTTCTGTCCATTGCGACACCAATGATCTTCAAATCATCATTAGTTCCTCTAGGAGCTTCGACCACTTCCAGCTGGACAATCAAATCACGCAGAACATTTGGTTTGTCAATCACATGCATGAGGGCTGTTGAAATTACGAACACTGGTTTTAGCCCTCTACTTGTCAAACTCCGGTAGGCCAAAATTAAATTATTAACAAGAGGTACTCCATCTGGTGCAAGATGATATGCTATATTGTTTCCATCAACAATAACTGTGCGCGTAGGTGCTTTTGATTGCGGATCCAGAGTCACTTTATTCTTCATTCGACACTTCTGGACATGTCTGTCAATGACATCTCGTCCATATAGTTTATCACAGTGTGGACATCGAGCTCTCTTTGGCACTTCTTAATCCTCTCTTCACTGAGGAAGCTGTCATTGCTTCTGTGTTAAATGGGTATGCTATGATGTCTTTTTTTGAGCTGAATATGTCGTTCCTAAAGATAATTAACTAAATGATTCATAGATAGGTTGGCGTCTTGTATCCAAGTGTCTACCTCCCGGTGGAAATTTCTGGGTTCCAGGCGCCGCTTTTTATCTATGGTATATCTTATATCAGACAACATAATCCTATAGAGAGCCAGCTCTCCATTGATATCGATGTCTATCTCACCTAAATGAATTGATGTAGGGTCAGACTTAAGAGTCAATAATTTTGTCCCAAAATTCAGACAACAGCTATCCTCCTGAGCGCTAAGAAGGGAACACCGCAAATGATTGAAAGGGATACAATGAAACGCCAAATATTACTCTATTCAGTCGGTGCCCTCGTTGGTGTTGTTTCAGGATTAACAGCTGTTGTTCTACGATATCTCATCCTCATAATAGGCTCAGTGTTTGTTGTCATACCACAAATAATTGGGCCCTGGGGTTGGGTCCTTATTCCTGCACTTGGTGGCTGTTTTGTTTCTCTTATTGTTCTAAAGTATGCACCTGAAGCAAAGGGTCATGGTGTCCCTGAAGTCATGGTGTCCTATGCTCTTCGCGGTGGACAGATTCGAATGCGTGTTCCTTTGCTAAAGAGTATCGCTTCAGCAATAACAATTGGTTCTGGTGGTTCTTGCGGTCGAGAGGGACCAATTGCTCAAATCGGGGCCGGGATTGGATCTACACTCAGTTCTCTACTCAAATTTAACAAAAGAGAAACAAAAACGCTTGTTGTTGCAGGCCTCTCATCAGGTATTGCCGCCACATTCAATGCACCCCTCGGAGGAGCGCTCTTTGGTATAGAGGTGATTGCAGGAGGTATCATTGGATTTGCTCTCCTCCCAGTGATTCTAGCATCAGTCGTTGCTGTTGCTGTTTCACAAGCTATCTTGGGGGCTGCTCCCTCCTTCATAGCTCCTGCTTTCGAAATGGGGAGCCTCCTTGAGCTACCCCTCTTCCTTATTCTTGGAATAATTTTAGGAATTGCTAGTGTAGTTTGGATGCGCGGGTTCTATTTTATTGAAGATTTACTAGAGAAAATTCGAGTGTGGAGATATGCACTACCAGCAATTGGTGGACTTCTTACAGGATTTGTAGCTTTGATAGTTATTTTCTTGAATGGTCCTCTAGGTTATGATATAATTGCAGATCCAGGCGAATTAGATTATCCTGCAGTTATGGGTGTTGGCTATACGTTCATGAATGCAGCTCTTGCTGCTAGAGTAGGTCTAGCAGCCCTATTCACATTTGGTGTCTTCAAAATCATCACAACGGCATTTACTTTGGGATCCGGCGGTTCTGGTGGTGTCTTCGCGCCCACTCTCTTCATAGGTGTAGCTTTTGGTGGAGCGATGGGATGGATTTTTGAAGCTTTTCTCCCTGCAGGAATCTTTCCCGGTATTGTCCCTGAACCAATGATATTCGCGCTTGTTGGTATGGCTGCGCTTTTTGCGGGGACTGCAAGAGCACCGATAACCTGTATTGTTATGATAATGGAGATGACAAGTGACTACTTTATCATTCTTCCACTGATGATTGCAGTTTCAGCTTCATATTTGGTGTCATCATTGATTGAGCGTGAAAGTATCTACACGATGAAGCTTGTTAGAAGAGGAATACGTATTCGACAGGGCAGTCATATTGGTGCTCTTCACACCATTGAAGTATCTCAAATCATGACAAAGCAGCCTACAACACTCTCGCCATTAATGAAGACATCTGAGGTATTCGATATTATTGACAAGACCCATCACACGAAGTTTCCTGTTGTTGATGATTTTAACAACGTTCTGGGCATACTAATTGCAGAAGATCTATTTCATGAACCTGCAGAGGATGGTAGAGAGTACACGGTCCAAGAACTCATGAATCCTAATTTCCTTCACCTCGCGCCTCAATGCAGTATGGATAGCGCGCTCAAAGAGATGATTAAACGTGACGAAGGACATGCAGTGATTGCCGACCCTAAGAATCCACGCAAAATGATTGGCTATATTACTAAAGCCGATGTACTAAAGGCGTATGAGCTATCCATTCTGCGACTCCAGAAAGAAGGAATCGATGTTGAGGATATCGAGCCAGCTGACATGATTGATGTTCCGTAATGTCGCATTAGAGGAACTACTGTATCAGAAAATTGTGCTCATCAAGAATAGCCATCCAGTCCCGATTAATAGATGCAGAAGTGCCAGTGGCGTTGCAATTTTTGCAAACGCTTTGAAGTCTATCCTATCGTGCTCATTTTCAGATAAGGCCATAGCAAGTATGTTAGCTGGCGCTCCTATTGGCAGAAGATATCCTCCCACATTCACTGCGAACACAAGGATCGCTGGAAAGACTAGTGAGAGTGATGCCAACTCTGCTGCAACCGGTGCAAGTACAATAGAGACCGGGATGTTATCAATGACTGCTGAAAGTAATGCGGGAACCCAGACGAGAAAAGACACAGCCCCACCTTTATCGCCCCCAACAATGCCTGCCACAAATTCTCCAATGTCATCAATGAAGCCCACTATCTTCAATGCAGCCACAAGACCAAATATACCGATTAGGAAGAACACAGTATTCCAATTGATTTCTGATAGTATATTCTCCACTTTTTCTCTAGCGATCAATAACACAGTGAAGGCAACAATAATTGCAATGAGTGGTGGTTCAAGACCTGAACCCTGCCCTATTGTGAAGGCGAGTGCTAAGAACAATATTGCTACTAGTGATAGATAGAAGTCAGCTTTTGACCGTATCATATGCTGAGGTGACACTACAAATACTTGTTCGACAATGTCTTCATGGCTGTCAAACAATTGATTCTGGAAGACCCTCTGCAAAATGAATAGCGTAACAATAAGCAAGATGATCGAAAGTGGCATCATAACGATGAAGAGGAACGCACCATCGAATCCGAAAACCTGCGCTCTGAGCACTTGGTCTGCAATTACCAGATTTGGAACAGCTCCAACGATTGATGGAATAGATGCAAAGTTCGAGGTTATTGCTTCGGAGATGAGAAATGGTTTAAAATCGATTTCAAGCGCCTTACATACCTCTATTGTCAGAGGACCAATTATCAACATTGTTGATGTGGTATCAAAGACTAATGAAATCACAAAGACGAATACGATGAATACTGTGAACAAACGACTCGTGTTTCCTCCAGTTGGCTTTGCTAGTGTCAATGCAATGTATTGAAACATTCCGGAGTGTCCTGCAACAGCTACGATTGCCATCATTGATACAATAAAGAGGATTGTACCCCATTCAATATCAAGAGCCAAATCACTGAATTTTGTACCATAATACCAAAGAACTAGTCCTGCAATTCCCATACCAGTCATGGACATTGCTGCTCTATTGACCTTCTCACTAGAAATCAAAACATATGTTCCAATAAAGACGAGAAGAATTAGAGTGCCAACTGGTTCTTGCATATTCTCACCTTATTTGTTTCCATGACAAATTTCGCTACTTATTATCACAACTACCTCATGAGAAATTGCTCGCTATAAATGATAGCTAGACACCTAGGAGACTATTGACGAGTAAAAGATACCCTGTACCAATTGCAAGGTGAATAAATCCAAGGATGGTGCCGATTTTTACAAACTCGATAAATGGGATCGGATCATGCTCTGCTTCGGATAGGCCAATGGCAACCATGTTTGCAGGTGAACCAAGTGGGGTGAAGATATACCCTCCAATGTTGACTGCAAAGATTAATGCCAAGGGTATCACAGGGCTAATATGAACCAAGTCTCGCGCAATTGGGGCAAGAACCGCTGAAACCGGGAGATTGTCTAGGAATGCTGAGAGCATTGCTGGAATCCAAACAAGAAAGACTGTAGCAAATGACGCATCGTTGCCGACCAACGATCCTATTCCGGCTCCAATAGCATCAATTATTCCTGTTATGCTGAGTGCCCCAACAAGACCAAAGAGACCTGCAAGGAAGAAGACAGTGGGCCAACCTACTTTGTTAAGGAACTCGTTTGCTCGCTCATGCGATAGCAGGAGCAAGAATCCTGCGATGACGAGTGCAATCATTGGAGGAGCTACTTCAAACGCAGGTCCAATTGCAAAGCCTACCACGAGAAATATGATTGCTGCAGCTGAGATGTTGAAATCCCATCGATCCTTTATCATAGTTGTCGGGCTGATTGAGAATACTGCATCTACTCTATGCTCTTCAGTTGTTCCAAAGGTCGATCCATACCATCTCAATAGGATTGGTAAACTGACAAGAAAGAGAATGATAGAGAGTGGCATGAAAAGAACAAAAAGAAATCCAACATTCAGTTGTGTTTCTTGAGCAATAACGAGATTCGGCACAGCACCCACAATGGACGGGATTGAAGAGAAGTTGCAAACTATTGCTTCTGAAACGAGAAATGGCTTGAAATCAATCTCGAGCGCTTTGCATATTTCGATGGTGAGCGGTGCGGCGATTAGCATAGTCGAAGTCGTATCAAAAAAGAGACTGATCCCTGAAACAAAGACGAGAAATGTAATGAAGAGCTGTCTATGATCGCCTTGACTGCGTGCTGCAATTCTCAAGGCGATATACTGGAATAGCCCTGAAGCAGCAGCGACGGATACAATAACACTCATTGCGATGATGAAGAAGATAGTTGTCCATTCAATGTGTTCAATGAGGGCGGTAAATTCTACTCCACCAATGTCAATACCTAAAGCTTTCCCAACCTCAAAAGCTACGAATAGAACTACTCCTGCAATCGCAACTCCCAAGAGTGACATTGCTGTACGATTAACTTTCTCAGTGGAGATTAGCAGATATGTCCCTACAAAGATGATTAAGATTGCACCCGGGACATTGTGATCGACGACTGTCATATAGAGTGCAATTGCAGTCATGACTGCGACACAAATTGACGCAATAACCTCTGAACCTGGCCTCTGCATGATTTTAGTCCCATATGCTATTGTTATCCGACATATCTCAAATCTGAATAAAATTCGTAACTACTCGCGTTACTCATTAATCTGTCGTCATCTAGTCATTATCTAGATGGTGCATATGTCAAATCTGCGCTAAGGTCTCCCTTAACAAAACCGGGTACACTAACAACACTACCATCAATCTCAATTGCAGCTACAGCATCTCTCACGAAGTCCTGAAGACTCTCATTATCAGGTCGACCATAACCAAGTGGAACAGTGATTGCTGTAATATTCCCCCTCGACATCTGATTTCTGATGTGACTATGTCCAGAAATAGATATGATTATTCTTCCATCCTCTTCGAGTATTTTCCCTGTGCTTGTAGCTCCCATGAACGCACTATAGAAGTCCCATGGCAATCTATCCTTGTATACTGTGAGATTTTGGAAGGGCAGATGATGTGAGATATACACGACTTGCGTGATGTGTTTTGGGAGCGTCTTTAGGTCGTACTCAAGCTTTTGATTGAAAAGAGAGGTCGCCTCTGCATCAGTAAAGACCCAATCTATCTTGAAAAGGTCGTACCAAACAGCTCCTCGGAATTCTTTCTTTTCATAATTTTCCATCGGGATATCCAAATCATGTCTTCGAAATGAATAGTCATACCATCCCATACTTCCCACAAATGCAATATTACTTAGAACAAAGGGAGAATCAGGTAGATGTAAGAATCCAGCTTCTCTGCAGGCTTCTCCAATTTTGTGAGAATATTTCTCAAGAGTGCCTGGGCCTCCAGTGTCTTCAAACCATACATCATGGTTTCCCGCAACATAGAGATTAGTACTCCCCGCGACATGCAACTTGGTTAAAGCATCAGTTAGGATATCTAAATGGTCACTGACATCTCCTGCGATCACAAAGACATCAGGATCTATTTCTTCTACTCTCTCTCTTATGCACTCAAGAAGCTGTTTGTCGCTTTCGTCTGGCAGGATATGAAGATCCGAGATGGCTGCTATTCTCAAATTTCGTGCACAGTCCTCTAAACTCACAGTTGCATTAGCATTTACTTTAAAGAATTAACTACAACTGCTACACCAAATTCTCTATATTGCATTTTGTTTCGACAGAGGTTATCACACTTGTAAAAAAAGGGATAATGATGACTCATCGAATTGTAGCTTATGCCCCAGAAGATATTGATCTTTCACATGTGAAGGTCGTGACAGACAAAGCTGAGATTACAGATACCTATGCTTTGTATCTGGATGATGAGAGCCATTCTTTTGATGGTTCTGCGGACAAGATAGCTTTCCCAACGAATGAATCAGAAGTTGCATTATTAATGAAAAATGCCAACGAATCTGGTACTCCAGTCACTATTCAGGGGGGAAGAACAGGTCTTACTGGTGCTGCCGTTCCACTGGGCGGAATTGCCCTGAATCTAGAAAAGATGAATAAAATCCTCTATATGAATTATTCAGAGAAACAAGACCTTTACTCAATTGGAGCTCAAGCTGGTGCAACATTAGAAGATGTTGTCAAGGCTGTATCTTCAAAGAATCTCGGCGTACTAGAAGGAGTTGGTACTTCTGCGCAACAGGCAGCCTTAGCGCGTTTTCATAGGGAATCTGCTGATTTCACATTTCCTGTTGATCCCACAGAGATGAGCGCATGGTTAGGCGGTATCGTTGCATGCAATGCCTCAGGTGCAAGGACCTACAAGTATGGTGCTGTAAGGAACTGGGTCCTGCGAATAAAAATCGTTCTTTCGAATGGTGATTTTCTAGATATCCACCGAGGTGATGTGAAGGCAAAAGATGGCAAATTCATTATAGTTCACAGTGACGGTAGCGAGATTGAGATTACAGTTCCTTCGTACAAGATGCCCAACACCAAGAATGCTGCGGGATTGTTCACAAAACCTGATATGGACCTCATAGACCTCTTTGTGGGTTCTGAAGGCATTCTTGGAGTGATAACAGAAGTCGAATTGGGTCTGACCAAACAGCCTGAGAGCATAATGACTGTTATGGCCTTTTTCCCAAGTGAGAATGATGCTGTTAATTTCGTATATGACATTCGTGCTCCGAATAGCAAAATAAAGATGGATTTCTTGGA
Source organism: Candidatus Thorarchaeota archaeon (assembly GCA_029858305.1). Classification (GTDB taxonomy): domain Archaea; phylum Asgardarchaeota; class Thorarchaeia; order Thorarchaeales; family Thorarchaeaceae; genus SMTZ1-45. Next base: position 25,662 of record JAOUFI010000001.1, on the reverse strand, counting down.
ATACTTTGATCCATATGCAATCAAGATGATAAAAGAGAAGGCAAGCTCAGCTGGAATTAAGGTTCCTGCTATGAAGGAAGACACGCAGGCTATTGTCTTTTTTGAGTTCTCATACACAGAGGCTCAAATGGAAGAGATGATTATGGCTCTTGAAGAAGTGCTTAACAAGAATAATACATCCTCAGAATCTAGTTGGGCAGGTCTGGATCGTTCAGAGCTGGAGAAAATGAAGACAGTTCGTCACTTCGTTCCGGAAACCGTCAATGGCCTTATTGCTCAACGAAAAGCTGAGTACCATAAGGTCCACAAGATTGGCACAGATATGGCAGTCCCTGATGAAGCACTCAGAGACTACCTGAAATTCTATAGATCCACCCTTGAAGAACAAGGAATGGAATATGTTATCTTTGGTCACATTGGCGACAATCATCTTCACGTTAATATGATTCCTAGAAACAATGAAGAGGTTGATCAGGGCATGGACAATTATATGCTCTTTGCGAAGAGAGCTGTAGAATTGGGTGGTACTGTGGCTGCCGAACATGGAATTGGAAAGCTCAAACGAGCTTTTCTAGAGGTTATGTATGGTGAAAATGGTATCTCTGAGATGCAAGCTGTGAAACGAGTTCTCGATCCAAAATGGATTGTCAACAGAGGGAACATGATTCCTGTGCCATCAGATGTGATCTAAAGAATTTGAGCTTTGACTTCTGCGTCCATCATTTTGGCGCAGAGGTCTGGCTCCTCGTAACAGAGTTTGTCCAAATCGTGCATACCTACTTCCGACCAGTATATGCGAAGTATCTCATTAATCGACATCGAATTATCCTTGTTGCACTTTTTGATGTGCTCTCGAATATCAGTAATTAATTCATTCACTGTGAGTTTTCTAATCTTCACTCTAGCCCAGAAATCGCATGACTTTCCACGACAGGGACCTTTGACCATTACACAATACTGGACCATGGAACAGCCTCATCTAGAAGTGGAGTCTGCAAATTCGTATCAAACATAAGGATTATCTTTGTGGACATGACTTCCAAAGATATTCACTACGAACCTGCTTTTCTTGGTGTTCTAATGATGCGAGATGAATCCAATCCTATCAAATCTGGGCCAATAATTGAACGGGAAAAAGCGACAGTACAAAAAATGATTCACATCTTTTGTGAAAAGAAACACAAAACTGCAGATGGAGTTTTGTGCTCAGAATGTCAGACGCTATTGAATTATTCCAACAATCGATTAGAACACTGCCAATTCCAGGAAAACAAACCGACATGTAGGAAATGTACTGTGCACTGCTATAGTCCAAAAATGCGGGAAAGAATAAAGCAAGTAATGCGATTCTCAGGTCCTCGGATTGCATTGAGCGCCCCGGTAGTCTGGCTTAGACATAGATTCCATGACCGTGAAAGTCCCCCAGAATAGGCTCTTTGCAGGTACAGGATACTGATGGTTTTGGCTTTCCCTCCAATCCTTTGTAAACAAATGAAATGTTATGGGTGTTAACAAGAACACCCATAAACCTGAATCAAGTTCTACTTATAGACGACCTTTACTAAATGAGCGCTGCAACTTATACACGGATCATAAGCCCGTGCTATTTTTTCAAACTCCAACTCAATATTGTCCATCCGTTTCTCTGATAGAAGAGTATCTCCACTCGTTCGGATGAACTCCTCAATATCGTCAAGGAACATCGCAGTTGGTGTTATAAAGTCGGCTGCAGTGATTAATCCCTCTTTCACATCATAGTGATGAATCAGTGTTCCACGAGGAGCTTCGACAGCCCCTGTACCAGAACCTGTTGCCTGCGTGGATTTTGCGACTTTCGATTTTGCACCAGCAAGAAGTTCGTCTACAATTTTCGGAATGCTTTCCAGTGAAAATACTTGCTCAATTGCTTGTGCATGATTATTGAAGATTGGGTTTCGATGCCACCTCTCATTGATTAGTTTGTCGCGGGCTTCTCCTGCCTTGTCCGTGAGTCGAGTACCCAAGAGCAAGATTCTGGCAAGAGCTCCCACTGTAAATGGCTTGTTATTGTATCGTCCTCGTTTGGCAAAACTATGACTGACAACTCGCTCTTTAATTGCCGATTTGTAATCATCAGCAGAGTATTCACTACCATCTGATGTGATAAGCACATCACCATAGTAATCATAGTCATCATGAGGAGGTTTGCAGCAGAGAAATTGTGTTTCTCTCTCCATATGGGCTGGAATCTCAAGTCCCGCAAGAAGATCTATTGTTTCCACGGCAAAGGGAAGTAACTCTATTGCCTCTTTCTTTACCTCGATAAGTTCTTCCTTTGTCGGCAGCTTGCCGAACCCTCCAAGGATTGGATTCTCGCCGTGAATCATTCTTCCACCCATCATGCGCATGATTTTATTACCAAATTTCTTGAGTTGTAGAGCCTTCGTAACAACTGCTCCATATTTATCCGCCATTGCTACAGCGTTATCATAGCCCAAGAAGTCAGGCAGTGCAAGAAAATAGATATGCAGACTATGACTCTCTATCATCTCTCCATGATGCATGAGCTGGCGATATAACTTAGTCCCTGAATCAACCTTCACACCAACAGCCTTCTCTAAACCACGAAGAGCCGCGTATTTGTGGGAGAGATTACAGATTGCGCAGATCCTCGGCACAATACTGAGGTCTTCCTGAGGTGTCTTGCCCACAACAAGGGTTTCGAAGAGTCTTGGTCCCTCAAGAACTTGGACTTCAACATTACTGACTTTGTTGTTTTCTATCTCTACTTTGATACCGCCATGTCCCTCAACTCTTGCTAAGGGTTCTATCCGAATTTCATTTTTCTTTGGCATATCATTTTCCTCCCTTGTCAATGAACTTGAGGATTTTATGTCCTCCATATCCTCTGACTAGTCTACGTATCTCCTCTCTTGTCTTTCCAAAACTCTCTAACAATTCAAGATGGTGCTCGAAGTTTCCATCCTCATTCGGTCCCCAGCACCCAACACATGGAAGACCATGATTTGGACAGGCTGAACCACATCCTCCAGCGGTTAATGGACCAATGCATGTAATCTTATCAAGCAACAAGCAGCGGTTTTCATTGAGTTTGCACTCATGGCACACTGGGTGGGGGTAAGGCTCCGGAATGGCTCCATGGATAAGTCTGGAAATCAGAGCAAAAGCTTGTGGTGCACTAATTGGACAGCCAGGGAGATAGTAATCTACTACAACAAACGCATCAACAGGCTTTGCTTCAAGGGGATTTGTCAAAAACTCGACATCTCCGTATACTTTATTCATCCGCTTCTCGAATGTATTGTCTCCAGTGAACATTGATTGTAGTCCACCGCTTACAGCACAGTTGCCGATTGCTACTAGTATCTTTGCTCTCTTTCTTATCTTGAGAATATGTTCTCTTTCCTCTTCCGTGCTGATGCTACCTTCAATAAATGCAACATCTAGTTCCTCTTCAGTTGGATTACTTGAAGCCATAACGAAGGAACGTATATCCACAGAATTAAACAGGTTAAGAATCTCCTCCTCGGTATGGATAATTAGAAGCTGATCCCCTGCGCATCCTGTGAATCCATAAATGCCCACTTTTGGTTTTACGACGGTGAGTTTGTTGTTACCTACTTCTATCACTTTAGATCAACTCCCTGAAGTGTAAGGTGTCCCAATATGTGAATACAGGACCATCCATACAGGTATAGAGATGTTCAATGGCACAGTGTCCACATTTTCCAATTCCACATTTCATTCGTCTCTCGAGTGAGAGCTGTATCAGGTTCTTTGGTATCTTTAGTTTCAAGAACTCATCAATCACAAACTTGTACATAACAGGAGGTCCCACCACGACCGCTGTTGTTTCGCTTGGGTCTATCTCTGGAAGATTCTTGAAGAGCTTCGTTACAACACCCGTGGCATGAGGCCATTCTGCATCCGATTTATCCACCGTATACAAACACTCTATGTCTTTACGGTTCTTTAATTGGAAGAATTCAGTCTTGAACAGAAATTCGTTGGGAGTCCTTGCACCATATAGGAAGAACACTCGTTTGAACTGGTCTCGGTTGTCTAATGCATAATATAAGATTGAACGAAGAGGAATGACTCCAAGTCCACCAGCGACGATGATTAGATCTTTATCGACCATTTTATCCAGTTTGAAGCCATTTCCATAGGGCCCTCTTATGTACACGACTTCATTGTCTCTCTTTTGGAAAAGAGATTCAGTCAGTTTTCCTACCCTTCTGACCCCCAACTCAAGAATACCAGGGCGGCTTGGTGTAGATGAAATTGAAAAGGGACACTCTCCGACGCCAGGTATTGAAAGCATAATGAATTGACCTGGATTATAAGAGAAAGACATTGCTTTCGCCATGTCTATGTGTCGAATCTGGAAGAATCTGTGGTCTTTAATCAAATCGTAATGTCTAACAATCCTAGCAGCCTTTGGTTTGAATGGATTTTCTACTGTTTCAATCAGAGTCATTTCTCTGGTACCTCCTTTGTAGTCAGTGCTTCTGAAATTGTCAGCACATTGATATCAACTGGACATGAATCAACACAACGGCCACACCCGACACAACCAGGACGTCCATAGTCCTTTCCAAATGTCTTCAATTTGTGACCATACCAGAGCTTGAGTCTGTTTCCCCGAGAAGCCCTGAAATTATGTCCACCTGCAACTAAACTGTAGTCAACATACATGCAGCTGTCCCAGTTTCTATCTCGGCGTCCTATTTGTTCGTTGGTCACATCAAAAACATCTGTGACACTATAACAGTTGCATGTAGGACAGACCATAGAGCATTGACCACATGATAGACATATCTTGGCGAATTCTTCCCAGATCTCAGACTCGTAGCTAAGTTCCATGATGTCCGGCATACTGTCAAACTCAAAGCTCTTCTTGAACATTTTATTCTTCTTTTGTCGCCATTCTACATACTCCTGAATATCATCATGAGTGACATTCTTGTCAAAGAACTCCTCTCGTTCATAGATCATATCATGACCGAGGCTCGAACCAACCCAAACCAAAAAGTACTCACCCAGGTTTACAAAGAATAAGTCAAATCCTTCCTCCACAATGTCTGTATCTGTTGAGAAACACAGAGAGTTCTCTGTGGGAAGACACGAGAATCCTATTATCGCTGAGTTCTGTCTAAGTTGTGCATAATAGGGATCCATCGGCTCTCGCATGAAAACGCTGTCAAGAATGAGAAGACTATGTATCTCACATGGGTGTACTCCTAATATGACTCTCTTTTCAATTGTAGAATAATCTGGAGTGAATCCCATCTCGTTAAAATGTAGCATTGTGAACTTCATTGGATGGAAGAGTTTCTTTATGGGTATCATCGGATGTTCATCAGTGAGAACGAGGTCTGAGATATTTGCTAGTCGATCATAAGATAGTACTTTATTCTTATACGTTGGTCCGTATAGATTACCAAACTTGTTTAGACTCTCGAGGAACACATCGAGAAATTTAGACTGCATTTTTAATATGCGCATACCTGGCACCTTGCCCTTTGCGACCTTTGATTTGGTCGACGCCTGATATTTTGTCTGAGCGTTTTCCCATTATGAGGTCTATATATTTTCGCTGATACAACAAAAATCTCCTTGGATCATTCAGAAACGATCCTATAATCTATAGGCCATTACATATAAATATAATAATGTAACAGTGTTACATGATAAAGAAATATAAGCGCTAATGTACAATATATTAGTGGAGGGATTCGCCGTGAAAAAAATTACAGAAATCGAAAAAGAACTCGTTGGTGAGGGGAGTACTTTAACTCTTAGAGAGCAGCTTCTAGGACGATTGTCTGATGAAGACCTGTTTTCAAAGAAACGTGAAATCTCTGTAATGACGCGCATGAGTACTGATATCGTAGAGATTCTTGATGCCTTAGTAGAGCTTGAGATTTTTAAGAGCCGATCCGAAGCTGTTTCCGCGTTTGTCGAACAAGCGATTTCTTCACGCCTTAAAATATTTGAAGAAATCAAGGGACAAGCCCAAGATATTCGTCAATTACGTGACACAGCAAAGAAGCATGCGTATGGTGTTTTCCAAGAAGAGAGTAGCTGATTTTTCCTTTAGAAATTGCATTTTCATTGTACTTGTAGGTAGCCAAAGAACAAAAAAAGAAGGGGACGAGGAGGATAGAACCTCCCCGTTTGGTACCTCAATTCTCTGAGGTTATTGGTGGTAATTCCTATGTCGGCGTTATAAAAATAGGCCCACGCCAAAATCCTGGATAGTAGAATGGTACCATCTCGATAGGCCCGCGTCGAATTCTCTGATCTGTGGCTGGAACTTGATCGACATTCCCCATGTCCACAGAGATTCCATCTTCAGACGCGATGATTTCTACACAGTTGCTTGTGCAAGCTACGTAGATTAGGGAACCAAATACAACAACCGATAGGACAAGCCATACTCCAATAGCGAGTGCAACTCTTCCCGATTTCTTGCTGGACATTCTTGCTCCTCCTTAGACCGAGGCTTCTTGTAGTGATTCGCAGAAATCTAAGCGTCCTTTTGAACCAGATATGGTTCAATGGTAATCATGTGGTGTCGAAATCACGCGAACACCTCATAATAGTATTACACGATACATGTAATAAATATTTTGGTTACATAATATTAACCGAAAAACATTTTAATGTAACTTATAACTGCTAACACGAAATCCCCCGAACGAGGATGTTCTTCTTTCTGTTCTCAACGGGTCAATCGGGGGGTTTCGCAAGAGTTTTTTCATGCATAATTTCGGCAAATCTTGCCACTCTTTGAGCTATTATGGAATGTCTTCCCTGAATCTCTGAGGTCTTATACTCTCCATATCGATTAACACGTGAGATTCCTAAAGGAGGAAAACTCTTTGGACACAATGAATGGCACGCTAGAGTTTGGAAAAGACTGGAGAAGTATGTTGAATTATCTTGCAGAGACTGAGAGTCTTGTAGATGTCTATCTCTGTTCTAGTGCTTATGGTCATGCTGATGATCGCGATGAGATGGTTGCTGAAACTCATGGAGTACGGATTATCTATGTTGGAGAGGATTACTTCATTGTCGGGCCGCGAAGACCAGTACATTCGAGTGCTATTCCCATGGGTTGGATTTCTATGATACGAATCCATGAAGATAGCGAGAGTACTATAATGGTAAGTTTAGTCGAAAATGGGGAGCACGAAAAGAATGAGCTGGAGGTTGAAATTTCTGAGATAGATCGGGATCAATAGCTAGGTAATGTTTTGGATACAATCTTCATAATTTCTATCCAATCATATCAATGAATTGGAGCATTGTGATAATTATGTTCTGATTGCCTTTGAAGATTGTAAGTGGAAACACATGATTGATTTGTTGAACTTGGTTTGATCAAAGAGGGTCTGTTTATCGATGTAAAATTGAAGGAGATTGAAATTACTTCCCCTTTCCACTCATTGATTAAGACAATTGTGAATAGTAAACTATGGAAGTTGCTACATTCGGAACCGGCTGTTTCTGGTGTACCGAGGCTGTGTTCCAACAGTTGAAAGGTGTGACCTCTGTTGTGTCAGGTTATTCAGGCGGTCACGTAGAGAATCCCTCCTATGAGGAGGTCACAACAGGTCAGACTGGTCATGCGGAGGTCTGTCAGATTAGATTCGATGAAGACATAATCTCCTTTGAAGAACTCCTAGAGGTGTTCTTCAACACTCATGACCCTACAACACTCAACCGTCAAGGTAATGACATTGGTCCTCAATACCGGTCAGTCATCTTTTATCACAATGAGGCACAAAGAGAGATTGCCGAGCAGATAAAGAATGAATTGGAGGAGAATAAGACTTTCAAGAAACCCATTGTGACTGAAATTACTGCTTTTAGTAGATTCTATCCTGCTGAGGACTATCATCAGAACTACTTCAAAAATAATCCTAATCAGGGATACTGTAGGTATGTCATTGCGCCAAAGTTGAGTAAGTTTGAGAAGGTCTTCAAACTTAAGCTAGACAAAACTAGCTAGAGAAATGAGTCAGCTACTCCCGTCAGAGTATCAGTCCTGATTAAAGGAGTAAATCCCAATCGTATAGAATGCTCTACTGAAAAGACTCATCTCCATCTCAATCGGATACGTGTATGTTATCTGCACTTGAAACGGGCCACCTGCTGATATCTGTACCACAATCGTGGAATGCTCTGCATTGAAGTTGTAACTTGCTGACATTGTTTGAACAGAAGCAAGCAGAACATTCTCAGTAGATATCCAAGTGCCATTCTGATACATGAATCGAATCTCTACAGTTGTATTGCAAACCACATTTACCCAAGTTATTCTTGGCCCTCCAAATCCAATTTCAATCTGGTCGTCTGAAATATAATCATTCGTTCTAGTTTCATCAATGACCTGAGGGATGGGGATAGAACATAATACAAATGCAATGAGTATGCCAATCATCAAACGCGAATCGGGTGTGAGACGTTTCATATCAGCCCAACTCCATTATAGCCAGATTTCCATCATCATAGCAATTTGAACGATATTCTATACCATGGTATGTATATAGTCTTTGAGAATTGTGATTTACCCGTGTGCTTGACCTTTAATATGGTGTTTGGAATTGTCATTAATTCGATTTTCCATTAGGCTTTCAAAATAACACATTATCCAAACACGAGCAAAAAGGGAAGAATCGAGTAGCCGCTAATGAGAACACCGGCCAGGTTTAGGAAAACATGAATAATTCCCAGAGGCCACATGCTTCCAGTTCTTCTGTAGAGAAATATGTATCCAATTGGTATAATAAATTGGATAATGAAGAACACTTCAGTGAATACAAAAACGTAATTACTTTCCAAAAGGAACTTTCCCCAGAATAGGGCGTGGATCATTCCTATTAGAGCGATATACAGCGCACCACCAATGAAAACCATTACTGAGCGCTTGCGGCCTTCCTTGTAATATTCAGCGAATGAGTCAAAAGTGTAGAGCCAAATTAACTGTTCTGAAAAAGCGTTTATTGGTGCCCATATTACTAGAGTCAGCACCCATCCAATAGGCTCAAGAAATCCTGTTCTGACCAGTGTGAACCACGAAACAATGACTAAGACTGTCTGGAGGAAAAATAACATACCAAATAGGGGTGTGAGATATCTTCTGAATTGACCTTTCAGATTTTCTCGGTCGATTTCATATCCAAGACTTCCCCTACGCCATCTAACAATGATAAGTGCAAAGAGTCCATAGTACATAGCCATAGGAATCAGGGCACCGGTCATGTCGAAGAGATACCCTGCAAAAACAGGCATTATCAGTGCGGCAATCGCTGCTATCACTAGGTCCAATGACGTAGGTCGGTAGTTATCATAGACAAAATCAGTAGGCAAGACATGCACCTAATTGATATTAAATATAGTTAATATATTAAGGTTGTGTTTCGAATCCAAATTCTTCTTGAGGTTTGATTGTTAGGTCATCATAAAAACCGCCTCTGTTTCTTACTAACATGTTGAGGAGTTGGCAGGCCTCAAGAAGAATGGTCGAGCTTGGTAAAGATTGGCTAGGAGGCTGCTGCCTCCTCAGCCTGCCAATCCTAATTATCGTGTTAGATAGTCGCTTGAAGAAATTCAGGAAACGACTACATAATTATTCCAATTATCGAGACCGCATAGAAACAGACTGTGCCTAGTACTTCCAATACTAGCAACTGTTTCCGAACCTGCAAAAACTCTGATGTGGGAGATTCACTTGGTTTTGGAGCGAGTGTAATGAACCTAGGTCCATATACTTTACTAATGAGCGGACCAACTACCCAAAGCAGTACGACAAGAACATGCTTTACCAACAATGACGATCCCTCTGGATATCCTACTAAAGCATAGCCAATTCCAGAAGCCGTTAATAGTATCATGCCTAGAAAGATTAGCTGAGATATTGGTTCAGCGACAACAGTGTAGGCAGGTGTAAAGTTCTTGTTGTAATAGCTTTTCATGAACAATACGAGTTTAATTGATGCGCCACCGACTCCGAGAGCTATTCCAATAATATGCACAAGAGTGATAATTTGCCATAAATCCATTATTTTCACCTTTCATTGAGTAACTGATCATTTGTTTACACTGTATACGTACTCTGCAAATTCTCTCAACTCACATATCTTAATAGACCTGAAGTCATTGATATTCAAAATACAGAAAGCTAACACAGTGTTTTATGACCTTATTATATTTGATAGAATATCCCTTATTAACCAACTATCAAAAACCCAGTATAGTCAGTTATTGATATAGTGAAGTGTTGGGGTCATATGTAATTGTGTTTAATTGAAGATGAAAAGCACCTCTGTGGCATAAATGGCATTATGACAGGTGAGCAGTCACCGGGTGAGGTTAGAAGGTCGATTTCATCCGACCGTGTTTCCGTAAAATGGGATGTCAGGGCATCTTCTGAAGATGATGTTGCTCTTTGGTGGATTCTAGCCCCTCCAAACGATAAACGAAAGAGAGGGCGGTTGGAAGGTTGGATGAAGCGTCATGTGAGTAAAGCAAGAGGGGCTCAGAGGAAATTAGATCATTCATTACAAGAAGTGATGCGATTAAAGAATGAAACACAATCCGGAGCATCCAAGGCAAAAGGTGATGAGAAAAAGGAGAGAGGGAATTAATCCCTATCTCATGTGTTTATGTTCCTTCATTGTAAGCTTTTGCATATCGTTTCTGTTCTTCTGTCCATTCGTCAATGGTGATTCCCATGGTGTGAAGTTTCAGCTTTGCTGTTTCCTTGTCGAGTTCCTTAGGAAACTCATAAACTGCAGGCTTCAGTCCTTTACCATTCTTAGTGAGCCACATCATTGCGTTGAACTGAGACGCGAATGATAGATCCATGACAGAGCTCGGATGTCCTTCAGCTGCCGCTAGATTGACAAGTCGTCCCTCGCCAAGTAGATAGAGGAAACGCCCATCCTTGGTTTCATATTGATCCAGTGCGTGCCTAACCCGTTTCTTTTCCAAAGTAAGTGCCATTAAATCTGGTTCATTGATTTCCACATTATAATGTCCAGCATTGCCCATGATAGCTCCAGACTTCATCTTTCTCATGTGCTTCCCGGTGACTATATCTTTCATTCCTGTTGCAGTCAGGAAGACATCTCCTAATGGAGCCGCATCATCCATTTTCATGACCTGGAATCCATCCATCCTTGCTTGCAGAGCTCGAACTGGATCCACTTCTGTGACAATGACATCAGCTCCCATACCCTTCGCCCGAGTAGCCATTCCCCGACTACAGTACCCATAACCACCAATGACCACAGTCTTTCCAGCAATAAGAATCGCAGAGGCTCGTAGGAGACCGTCGATGACGCTCTGTCCTGTTCCATATACATTATCGAACAGGTGTTTTGTATCTGCATCATTCACTGCCATGATTGGATACTTGAGTGCACCATCATCTGCCATTGCTCTTACTCTAATCACACCAGTCGTTGTTTCCTCCGAACCACCATAGAGGTTTGGTATCAGTTCCGTGTGTTTGTTGTGCAAAGTGAATATCAAGTCAGCACCATCATCAAGTGTGAGTGTTGGTTTGATCTTCAAAGTCTGCTCGATACACCAATAGTACTCTTCGGTACTCAACCCGTGCCAAGCAAAAACTGGTACAGCATTGGCTGCAAGCGCAGCAGCTACTTGATCATTTGTTGAGAGTGGGTTGCATCCAGACCAAGCGACCTCAGCACCAGCCGCTCGTAGTGTTTCGACCAATACTGCAGTTTCCTTGGTGACATGTAAACAACCAGCAATTCTCATTCCCTTCAGAGGTTTTGTCTTGGAATACTTCTCTCTCAGATGCATGAGAACTGGCATGTGTTTCTCTGCATAATCGATGAGTTTTCTGCCTTCATCGGCAAGACCAATATCTTTGACCTTATATTCAGTCATTGTAATTCACAGTCGTGGCGGAAAAGCATTAAGTATATGAATATTACATAGCATGCTGGAATAAAATGCACCAGAGATGGGTTGAAAGCATGCAAGTAATACTTTCTGATGCGGAGCGAGGCCTTCTTGAAGCTCTAGTACAAAACTCACGATATACTCCTGCTATAATAGGACAGCTAATTGGCAAGAGCAGAAATTGGGTTTCACGTACCATTAAAGGTCTTGTGAAGAGTGGTGCAATACGGAGCTACACTACGATTATCGATCCAGCCCACGTTCAAGGCACAAGAGAGACTATCTTGTTCATGAAGAGTAATCCGAGGGAACAGGATGTGAGCTCAAAACTCATGGATATGGAAGAGCTTGAGTCCCTTGATGGGATTGCTGGTGATTTTTCACTTCTTGGAACCTTCAGATTTGATAGCCAAGGGGCCTTTGAGAACCTTTTGGATCGTGTGGATAGTGTAGTGGCAAGTTCAGGGGCTGGAAAATATAATATAGTGCAGGTGCTTACAACATACAAGAAGAATCGTTTCACAATAATTCCCTCGTCATCTCCCGAATCTTATCTCTCTCGGAAGGAGTTGGCACTTCTTAGAGTAATGTACCGTCATGAACCAACAGTCGAAAATCCCTTTCCTCTGACTCAGGAAGAGATAGGTACTCGGATGAATCCCCCTCTTAGCCAACCTGCTGTTTCGAAATCTATTGAGAAGCTCATGATAAAACGTGCAATTATTGGTTATTCTATCAGCACAGATTTTTCTCTCATTGGTCTGCCTGTCAAGTTCTTTGTCAGAATAAAGGTGAGTCCCGGAACTGCAAGTGACATCGCGCAAAAGCTCACTAGTATGCGCGAAGTATGGGACCTCTATCGCACAAGCGAGGATTATAGTCTTCTCGCAATGGTGAGGATAAGTAGTGTCATGGCTTTCAACCAGTTTCTCAGACGATTGTATGAGAGTAAAGATGTTCTAGATACTGAGTCTTACATTTCGTTGGAAGAATGGTTCCTCCCTATCCGATGATATTCAAGGTGTATCCTATACAATGTGTTTCGTCACTGCAGTATCTTTAATCCAGTGTCGATACCAGAGATTTCCTTTGGAACGGATTATCCGTATGATACTATACCAGCTGACTATCATAACAGTGTGCATAATTGCACTGGCAATCAAATAAGCTGTCCAAACGTCAAAGGTTGGCATAAACAGGAGAACAAGTGGACCGACTATGTCAAACGGATTCACCCACGGCCATAGAATCGGATTATACCAATGCATCGGATAATCAAGTACAAGATGTGATATCACTCCAAGAATGCAAGAAATTCCCATCCAAGGTGTAATCCTACATACCCGATTCAATTCATCTCTCTCCATTTTAAAAATGGATGAGATAATTGGAGAGTAAAGGAACCGTGTGACTATCAATGCGAGTATAGTTCCTATAGTCAACGCTCCAACTAAGCTGTGCATGAAGAGGTGATCAGGACGGTTGGCAAAGAACATCCACATGAATGAAACTTCGATATCAGGAATCACAGATCCAACAATCAGACCAGGTAGCAATAGGTGTCTGTCTAACTTGGAAACTAGAAACGCAAATGGATAGTGAAGTGGCGTCACAGGCATTTTCAATTCAACACCTGATACATCAAATAATCTAATAATAAGTTGCTTTCGAAGCACAAAGGAACGTACTCTTTATGGTTTCCTTATGCATTTCATAGATTCCATTCTCATATTGAATCTATCACTACCAATTACGATACTCTTAAAGAGAATGCACCATTACGACCGTTTTAGGTGTGAATATGGGCTTATACGAGTTCGACGGAAAGAAACCAAAGATTGATCCTGAAGCTTATGTTTCTCCCAGAGCCTCCCTCATAGGCGATATTGAGGTTGGAGCTGACTCGAGTATCTGGGAGTTCGCAGTGCTTCGAGCTGATATGAACTACATTCGTATTGGAAAGGGAACATCCATTCAAGATAATGCGACAGTACACACCACATTTACGAATCCCACTATCATCGGGGATTATGTGACAGGTGGACACAACTGTGTGATTCATGCATGTGAGATTGGGGATAGGACTGTTGTGGGAATGGGATCAATTGTTCTTGATGGGTCTAGGGTTGGTAATGATTGTGTTATTGGTGCTGGTTCTGTAGTAACTAATAATACTGTGATTCCAGATGGAAGCCTTATCCTGGGTGTTCCTGGAAAAGTCATTAGGGAAGTACCTGAGAACCTACGAGAAGCTTTTCTTGTTGGAGCTCAGCTATACATTGAATTAGGAAAGACCCACAAGAAATCCGTGTCTGGCAGTTTGGACTGATGCATCCTTTCGTTTTTTTATGGATCTACCAAAGGTCTGACCCCTGAGTGTCCTCTGTGTAAACCATTGTTTCTTGCTCTTCTGTCTTAGCTGGATTCCACAACTTCAAAGCGACAATGCAGATGACTAATGGCGCAGCAATCCATAATGGTACGAATAGGAGGATTAACACAATGATGCAAAGTAGTGCAGTATTCTCTGATGATTTAGTTGTATCTACTGGTGCTTGATAGACTAAAACATCCTGTCCCACGCCATCAATTATTGCACTGCAATTCTGACACCGTACCTGTCCATCCTCCGTTCTCTGAGAATCCTTGTAGATATATTGTGCACTGCAGTGTGGACATTTTATCCGTACACCTTCAGAGGTCGCCAAGGTCAAGAATGGTTTCTTGGAGGGAACTATAGCATCAGACATATCCCCACTCTTGGTAGTTTCATCTGATAGAAAAGAGTCTACAAAGATATGCATAGCGCAGTTTTGGCACTCCACAGAACCATACTTGTCAATGTTCTCCGAGGCATACCAATACGTTGCACCACAAGATGGACATTTCAAGCGATATCCATTTCGATTCTCAGAGGAAATTGTCCTCACCCTATGCACATTAAATTCTACTCTGATTTATGTCTATTCGCAGGCTAAGAGGCGATTTCTATTCAAAGCCCTTTGGTATTGGTTATGAATGCCCTCTCTTCTTCATTTCTGCTTCCCAAAGCTCTCTTCTAAGCACTTTTCCGACATTACTCATTGGGAGCCGATCAACTATATCGACTTCTTTTGGTCGTTTATAGCCTGCCATTTTATCACGTGCCCATTCAATGAATTCGTCAGGTGTTGCCGTTTCACCTTCCTTCAGCAGGATATAGGCTTTGACAAACTCATTACTCGGATCTTCATCACGAGGGAGTCCAATTACTGCTGCCATCTGAACTTTTGGATGGGTGAACAGAACATCTTCGATTTCACGAGGATAAGCCTTCATTCCGCCGACATTGATCATCTGCTTCTTTCTGTCACTGATGAAGGTGTAGCCATTCTCATCCATATATCCTACATCTCCAGTCAGGAAGAATCGTTTTCCATTGAACTCCCGCATTACATTCGCCGTTTCATCGGGCTTGTTATAGTACCCCTTGAAGACTTGTGGGCCGTGGATTGCTATCTCTCCAACCTCTCCTATTGGCATCTCCTTTGTTCCTGTATCCATGTCAACAATCTTGCAAATCGTATCTGAAATCGGAAGTCCTATTGAACCGAACTTACGAAACTTTCTATTTGTGGGATTGATATGTGTCACGGGAGACGTTTCGGTGAGTCCGTATCCCTCAAACAGAAGAGTGCTGGTCACAGCTTCAAACGCTTTAGCTACCTCTGGTGGTAACGGAGCTGCTCCTGAACTACAGATCGTGACAGAAGTAAGATCATATTTTGCAATATTTGGGTGATTAGCTATTCCCGCATAGAGTGCTGGTACACAATTCAGAACTGTTCCTCTGTTCTTTGATAGTTCTTTAAGTAAATCAGATAGGGGTGGTTTTCCAGCTCTCGGATCTGGAATACAGACAAGTTTTCCTGCATACCAGACAGATATGAGCATCGTCAGAGTGAGCCCATAGCTGTGATACCAAGGTACAGCTCCAACATAGACCTCTTCTCCATATCGAACACCGCCTTCTCTCTCTGCATCTTCCTTCTCCAAATAGACCCACTCTACTATTTGAAGAATATTAGATGTTAGATTATGGTGTGTGAGTTCAGCTCCTTTCGGTGTTCCTGTCGTACCACCGGTATAGATTAGAACCGCGGTATCCATGGGATTGATACTGACCTGAGGTGCCTTTGGCTCATAATCTGTAAGTATTGTTTCATAAAATTCAGTCTTGTCTTCCTCATAGTATGGACTCTTGGGTATCTTACCAAGGAGCCCACCAATTGTTGCTTTTACCTTGGACAAGAATGGTTTCACACTGCAAATAATAACTGTATGGACATCTGTGCCCTTGATAGCTTCATAGCATGTCGGAATGAAGGTTGGATGATCTAGCGCAAATACCATTTTAGCTCCAGTATCTTTAAGCTGATAATTTAGCTCTCCTGCTTTGTAAAGCGGGTTGCATGTTACAACCTTCGCTCCGACCTTGAGCGCACCAAAGAAAATTGCAGGAAAATGAGGTACATTGGGTAGAAAGATGGCGACCCTATCGCCTACCTTGATTCCTTTAGTGACTAGGAAATTAGCAATCCTGTCCGCGTGTTCTTTTACTTCCGCAAAGGTCTGTGTTCTATCCATGAATACTGTGAATGGTAAGGAGCCACTCTTCTCAGCTGCTCTGTCCAACATTGCAAACAGAGGTTCCTTGGGATATTCAAGAGCCCTCTTAGCACGTTTTGGCCAAGCAGGTCCTGATTGCCAATACATATCATCCAAAATGCTTCATCTCCTCTCTTTCAATCTCGAATTAATGCAATCTTTGATGATTGCCTATCCCTACGGTATTGCTAAAGCCATTGATATTCTTTGAGGATAGTAGAAAAATAGAGTGCGGGAGACGAACCTCCCGCTTTATTTGGTCTATTCAAGACCTCTCTTCTTGAGTTCATTTGCACGGAGTTCTCTTCTCAAAACTTTGCCTGCTGTACTGACCGGGAGTTTGTCCATAATCTCAACCTCTCGAGGTCTCTTGTAGCTGGCTAGTTTCTCCTTAGCCCATTCCACAATCTCTTCCGGTGTTGCAGATTGTCCATCCTTCAGGACAACAAACGCCTTTACGAATTCGTTTCCTGTGTCATCACCTTTTGGCACTCCGATAGCGGCTGCCATGGCAATCGCAGGGTGCTCATACAAAGTATCCTCAATCTCTCGTGGATAAGCCTTGAGTCCACCAATATTGACCATGTCTTTCTTTCTGTCAGAGATGACAAAGAAACCATCCTCATCGATATGACCAATATCGCCCGTAAGGAAGTACTTTGTACCTTTAATTTCACGGAAAACTTCAGCTGTTTCTTTTGGTTTGTTCCAATAGCCTCGGAATACTTGTGGACCACTAACTGCTATCTCTCCAGTTTCTCCTTGGGCTAGTTCTTTCTCTCCAGTTTCCATATCGAGAATAATGGAATGTGTGTCTGGAATTGGTACTCCAATAGAACCAAACTTACGAAGATTCGTAAGAGATGGATTTGCATGAGTCATAGGTGAAGTTTCAGTCAAACCATATCCTTCAAACACAATAGCCCCAGTCTTTGCTTCAAAGTTCTTTGCTAGTTCTGGTGGTAGTGGTGCAGCTCCAGATCCGCAAGCCTTGATTGTAGATAGGTCATACTTGCCAACATTGGGATGATTAACCATCCCAGCATAGAGTGCTGGAACGCAGTGCATAATGCTCCCTTTATACTTCTGAACATCCGCAAGCAACTCTGTCAACGGTGGCTTTCCGGCTCTTGGGTCAGGAATGCAGATCACAGCACTTCCCATCAGATATGATGCAATCATGGTCAAAGTCAATCCATAGCTGTGATACCATGGCAGAGCCCCAACGTAGATTTCTACACCCCGTTTCAGTTTCTCAGGAGTTCCACCACCTTTGGGTTCTAGTTGAACCCATTCGTCGATTTGCATCACATTGGCATACAAATTCCGATGTGTCAACATCGCTCCCTTGGGTGTACCTGTTGTTCCTCCAGTATAGAGTATGAGCGCAAGATCTTCCTTTGGATTAATTTTGACTTTCGGAGCTTCCGGTTCAAATTCAGTTACTATATTGTCATAAAAGAAGGTCTTGCCCTCTTCGTAGTACGGGCTCTTTGGTATCTTGCCCAAGAGACCTCCGATAGTAGCTTTCGCCTTTGGCAGGAAGCTCTTCACACTACATACAATCACAGTCTCAACTTCAGTTCCTTCAGACGCTTTGTAGGTCATTGGTGTGAATCTCTTATCATCCATACAAAATACAGCCTTCACACCAGCGTCCTTCAGCTGGAAGTTTAACTCTCCTGGAGTATACGATGGGTTGCATGTTACTGCAATCGCACCAGTCTTCAGAATACCAAAGAAGATAGGTGGATAAAAAGGCAGGTTGGGCAGAAAAATCGCAACGCGATCTCCCTTCTTTATTCCCCTACTCACTAAGAAATTGGCAATTCTGTCCGCATGGTCTTTCACTTCTGCAAACGATCTAGATACGCCAGACCATAGGGTCGAAGGCGCATCAGGATGTTCCTTAGCAATATTATCAAGCAATGCGAAGAGAGGCGCATCCGGATAGTCAAGAGTTTTCTTGACAGTTGGCGGCCATCTTTTCGTATGCCATAATTGTTCTTTCATATTTGGTTCCTCTCCCTTTCACAACTTGGCACGTGATTTTATAGCCAAATATATTCAAGGTATAGCCGATGCACATAGTATTCGTTGCTGATATTTTCTTCTACTGACCCTGATTTCCATCTGTAGCATAAGAAATAAGATGGATAGTGCATAAAACTCATCATTAGGCTATTGCATTTACGCGAGGAAACAGTCTTGAGCTACGAAGGAGTATTGGAACAATCTGCAGCCAACCTGCGACAACTTCTCAAGGACGGTGAGGAAGTAATCGGATACATCTATCCTCACACACCTCTTGAGCTGATTCTGGCACATGGCCTGACACCATCACTCCTACGAGCTCTCCCTGGTGTACCTGGTGGCTTTGAAGAAAGCCTTCAGACATTTGCTTGTTCTTACATTAGAAATCTATACAGCCAGCGGACCAATGATCAAATGCCTTCTTTAGCTGGTCTAATCTTTCCGGGCAACACCTGCGACTCTCTTCAGAATTTATTTGATGTTTGGCGGTTTCGTTTTCCCGATGATACTATTTTTCGTTTGACCTATCCTGTCACGCGACATGAAAAAGATGGCTCCACAGTGAAGTACCTAACGACAGAGCTTCAACTACTGAGTGAAGCAATTGAGAAATCATTAGATCGTCCATTTGTTTCGCAATACTTTGAGCGAGCAAAATCCCTTATTGGTCAGTTCCGAAAGGATTCACAATATCTGTACGGTGCAAGATTGCTAGACCCATCTGTTCTATCTTACACTGATCTATGCCGTTTGGCTAGAGCTTTTCTCACGACACCTCTCCCGGTGATAGGTTCCGAGATCTACGCTATTACTTCATCAGTTAAAGAAAAAATGAAAGATATGGGATTTGCTGGTACTGTGGATTCCATACTCAGAGCTTTGAAAACAAGAGACTTCTCTAATATTGATAATTTTGAACCAATAATCCGCCCTCGAATTATTGTAACGGGAGGAATGGTTGAGCCTCAGGCAATTGCTAATGTTATCACTGGCATTCGAGGAATAACAGATTCAGTGTTAGTACTAGACTTGCTTTCATTTGGCTTTAAAACAGCATTTACGCCACCTTTAGTTACGAAAGGTACGCCTTTCGAACAAATGGCGAAATCTATCCTATCCTCTCCTGGTGAACCAACCCAAGAAGGTCTGATCCATCGAGTGAAATATCTTGAGAGCCTTTTCGATGCATTGCAGATTGATGGGGTGATGATTTGTGAACAATCCTTCTGTGATCCTGACCAGTTTGAAGCCCCATCAATTGAGAAAGCCGCTTCGAAGCACGGTATTAGAACCGTGAGAATCCCAATTGATCCAGAACTCTCTGATAGGGCTCGGATGGAAGTAAGAATACAAAGTTTCTTGGAATCGCTTAGTAAATCATGAGGTGCCTATATTGACAGAAACGAAGAAAGAGGAGAAAGTGTATCGTCAGCTTGAATCGAATACATTACTTCAACAGATAATGTTTCAGTATATGTTGGAAGGTCATCAAGCAAGTGAGGAGAAACATCTTGCATGGGTGACATCAGGATTTCCTGTTGAGATTCCAGTAGCTATGGGCGTTGGTGTAAGTTATCCCGAACAGTATGGGGCAGTTGTTGGGTCCCAGAAGGTTGGTCCTGAGCTATGTGGTTATGCAGAGGAGATTGGTTACTCGCAGGAACTCTGTTCTTATGCTAGATCTAGTATTGGTTCTGTAGAAAAACCGAGTGAAAGTCCCATGGAGGGTCTACCTACTCCACAAGCACTCCTCGCTTGTAATAACATCTGCGGAACCGTTCTTAGATGGTATGATGCGGTGTCAGAGCAGACAGGAGCACCTGTATTCCTTCTAGATACACCACCAATTGATGGAGAGCAACCTGAACATCACAAGGAGTATGTACGAAGAGGGATTGACAGACTTGTTGACTTTCTTGGAAGAACATTCAATGCAACACTCACAGAAAAGAGGATGCGTGAGGTTGCAGCACTCTCTAGTAAAGCGATTCATCTATGGACGAGTTCCCTTGCAGCATGTAAGAACACTCCCTCCCCGTTGAACTGTGCTGATCGCTTCCTAGCTATGGCACCAGTTGTTTCAATGAGAGGCACCGATCTTATCATTGACTTTTATCAGACTCTGCTTGATGAGGTTGAATCAAGGGTGAAGAATAGTATTGGTGCCATCAGAGATGAGAAGATACGACTTCTCTGGGACAATATTCCGCCTTGGCATGCCATTTTCCGTTTCTTTAATGGTCTGGCGAAGAGAGGAGTTGTGTTCCCAGCTGATACCTACACACATGCATGGTCGGGAGCAATAGAGGGAGATGACTTGTATGAAAGTGTTGTAAGCATCTATTCGAATGTTTATCTCAACAAGGGTCTTGATGCCAAAGTTGACAAGATGTGTGAACTCATCGAGGACTACAATCTTGACGGATTTCTCATGTTCTCTGTACGATCCTGCAAACGATATTCCCTTGGACAACTTATTTCGAAGGAGTTAGTCACAGAACGAACAGGAGTGCCTGGTGTTATTATCGAGGGCGATATGGTAGATTCGAGAGTATTCAATGAGGCTCAGATACAAACACGCATTGATGCGCTCCTAGAGATGTTCATTTGAGGTTGTAAACTTGGGAAAATATGGAATTGGTATAGACATTGGATCTACTACTGCAAAAGGCGTCCTTCTTGATAATACGCTAAAAATCATTTCTGACTTTATCATGCCCACCGGAGCATCTGGCTCTCGTGCTGTTGAGAAGATAATGGATGAGATTGCATCCTCTTCCAAGCTAAAACTAAAGGGTATCCCAATAATCAGCACAGGTTATGGACGCACTCGTGTAGAAAATGCTGAACAATCTGTCACTGAAATTACATGTCACAGTGTGGGTATCCACTCGTTGAATCCAGATATTCGCCTTCTGATTGATGTTGGAGGTCAGGACTCGAAGGTCATTCGTATCGGTCAAGATGGAAGACCAGTAGATTTCGAGCTGAATGACAAGTGTTCAGCAGGAACGGGAAGATTTCTTGAAGTTATGGCTGGTGTTCTCGGTG
Organism: Candidatus Thorarchaeota archaeon; assembly: GCA_029858305.1. Lineage (GTDB taxonomy): Archaea > Asgardarchaeota > Thorarchaeia > Thorarchaeales > Thorarchaeaceae > SMTZ1-45. The sequence continues at coordinate 3,984 of JAOUFI010000001.1, read as the reverse complement.
TATCTATTGATGAGCTTGGGCCTCTTGCACTGAAATCACTCTCTCCTGCAACTATCAGTAGCACATGTACTGTTTTTGCTGAGAGCGAGGTAGTAGGCCACATAGGTGCAGGAAAGGATCCAGCAGATATTGCAGCTGGCGTTCATGCTTCAATGGCGGCAAAAATTGCATCTCTCTCAAAGCGTGTTGGAACTGTTCGTCCTGTCTGTATAACTGGCGGTGTGGCATTGAATCCTGCATTCAGATACTACATATCCAAACAACTAGGAACCGAGCTATGGATTCCTGAAAAACCTCAATTCACTGGTGCTTTGGGTGCCGCTGTTATTGCAATTCGAGGGCTAAGTGGTTAATCTGAAGTTATTTACCACCTTTTGCTAATGCCTCTTCGCCAGCTTTTATTCCCAATTCTAAAGCTAGCATGTTGCTCTTAAGAAATCTAGGCCAACGTTCTTCGATTCTTGCCTTCAGACCCTTAATTGACAATGCCTGCGTAATGACTGTAAAAGCTCCCAACATCACTACATTGGTTGCCTGTTTGTTGCCCACGTCCTTATCAGCTATCCTTGTTGCTGGTATCCGATAGACCTTTACTCCCTCTGGAAGCTCGCCCTCTACATCTACAAGATCTTCATCTATAATGAGCACACCATTCTCCTTTAGACCATGAATATACTCCAAATACGCGGCCCTACTCATCGCCACAAACACATCTGGCGCGATGACCTTTGGATAATCGACTTCTACGTCAGAGATGACTATCTCGCTCTTGCTTGCACCACCCCGAGCCTCTGGTCCGTAGGACTGTGTCTGGACAACGTACTTTCCATCGTGTAGTGCTGCGGTTTCACCGACCACTACCGCCATGGTGACTACACCTTGACCACCAAAACCCCCGATTCTGATCTCGTACCTGCTCAAATCATTCACCCTTGGCTCGGCGCTGCATCTCTCGTAATACGGCTGTGTACTCTGGTTTTTCAATATCCACAAACTCGCCGCACACTATTCTTGTATCATAATCCATTTCAGCCTCATGCGGCGGAAGCCCATTTTGAATTTCGGCGACTTCCAATAGGTGTTTGTGCATTGCCATTCCATCGCCTAATCGGTTCATTCTACCATAGGCTGTGGGGCAAGCACCAATTATTTCGACAAATGAGAAGCCCTTCCTCATTATTGCCTTCTCAATCGATTTTGTCGCTCTTCGGACTTGAACTGCAGTCCATCTTGCTACGAAGGTCGCACCTGAGGATGCTGCAAGTTTTACAAGGTTGAATGGGTGCTCTATGTTTCCAATTGGTGCAGGGCTTGTCTGGGAAAACCGCCCATGTTCAGTGGTCGGACCGAATTGTCCTCCAGTCATTCCATAATTCTCGTTATTAATGCAGACTACCGTGATATCGATGTTTCTCCGACACGCATGGATGAGGTGGTTACCTCCAATTGCTGCAACATCACCATCCCCGCTAACGACGATGACCTCAAGCTCAGGGTTAGCAATTTTTACACCCTCGGCAAAAGCTATCGCTCTTCCATGAGTGGTGTGGTAAGTTCCTGTCTTGAAGTAACCTGATGTTCTTCCCGTACACCCGATACCAGAGATTATGACTGTATTATTGAAATCGAGTCCTAGGTTATCGATTGCTCTGGCAAGCATCCCCGATACAATACCTACAGAACAGCCCGAACAGTAAATATATGGAAGACGGTCTTCCCTAATGTACTTCGACATTGGATGCTTAAGGATTGGAGCAGTCTCAGTCACGAGATAAACCTCTGACCCTCGCAGGAATTTTATCGCTAAAAGGCTTATTGATGTTGCATATTAAGAAGAGTAATAACGGATACGTACTGATGAAAGAACTTCAACAATTATGGCATCTTCATGATGAGAGAGGAACCAGGACCGTGAAAGAGACCTTCGAGTTTGGTGGCGAGATAGTCTGGCGACCGACAGCAGAGCACATACAGAAGGCAAATCTTACCAAATTCATGCAAGCACATCAAATAGAGTCTTTTGAAGAATTGATGCGCAGATCCACAGATGATGTTGCATGGTTTTCAGACGCCCTCCTGAAGTTCCTCGACATTAGGTTCTATGAACCCTATATGCAGGTCGTAGATCTCTCAGGGGGCATAGCAAGACCACATTGGTGCATTGGTGGAAAGCTAAACATCGTCCATAATTGCCTGGACAAGTACATGGGAACATCAACTGAACGTCAGCCAGCATTATTGTGGGAAGGAGAAGATGGGACAACACGTTCCTTGACCTATCGTGAATTATTCCAAGAAGTGAACAAAGTCGCAAATGCACTTCGTTCCTTAGGACTGGGTCCTGGTGATGCAATAGGAATCTACATGCCGATGGTACCAGAGATTGCGGTTGCGCTCTTGGCAATTGCAAAGATTGGGGGAATAATTCTACCTCTCTTCTCAGGATTTGGAGTAAATGCGATTGTTGACAGACTCGCTGATGCGGATGCAAAGGTTCTATTCACTGCAGATGGAGTTGTCCGAAGAAACAAGACAATACTCATGAAACCAGTCGCTGATGATGCTGCAAAACTGATTCCTACTCTACAGCATATGATAGTTCTCCGACAGATCCGCGAAACTGTTGAAATGAAAACCGGCAGAGATCACTGGTGGGACGAGCTTATCTCTGGTCAATCCGATTCTGCTCCAACTGAAGTTACAGACGCAGAAGCGCCTCTGATGATTATCTATACGTCTGGGACAACAGGTCTAGCTAAGGGTGCAGTACACACCCACTGCGGCTTCCCAGTAAAGGCAGCTCAAGATATGGCCTTTGGCACTGACCTCCACTCTGGCGAGCTAATCTATTGGATGACCGACATGGGTTGGATGATGGGTCCCTGGCTTGTGTTTGGAGCGCTCATTCTCGGAGGGACATTTTTCCTCTACGATGGAGCACCAGACTACCCCAATCCTGGCCGGCTTTGGGAAATGGTTGCAAGACATGGGGTAAGGATTCTAGGTGTTTCACCCACACTCATTCGGTTGTTGATGACTCATGGAGAGAATCCTGTTAAGCCACATGATCTGTCGTCACTCCGCTTCTTCGGCTCTACAGGTGAACCATGGAATCCCGACCCATGGATGTGGCTCTTCGAGAAGGTTGGAAAGCGGAAGATACCCATCATGAACTATTCTGGTGGAACAGAAATCTCTGGTGGGATTGTCATGGGAAATCCCTTGCTCCCTCTCAAGGCATGTGCCTTTTCTGGTCCCTGTCCAGGGATTGCTGCAGACGTTTTTGATGAGGATGGAAAGCCTATACGAAATAGAGTTGGAGAGCTTGTGATCAAATCACCATGGATTGGAATGACTCGAGGATTCTGGAAAGACAAAGAAAGATATGAACGCACATACTGGTCTCGATGGAAGAATGTTTGGGTTCATGGAGATTTTGCTGCAATTGATTGGGATAATCTCTGGTACATTCTTGGAAGGTCTGATGATATCATCAAAATAGCTGGCAAACGCTTTGGACCTGCTGAAGCGGAATCTGTACTTGTCAGTCACCCATCAGTCGCAGAAGCTGCAGCGATAGGAGTTCCTCATGAGATAAAATTGAACGAACTTGTGGTCTTCTGTGTACTAGTACCAGGAGTAGAACCCTCCGAACAATTGAGAGAAGAACTCAAGCAGGTAGTAATTACTGCTATGGGCAAACCCCTAACGCCAAAGGCTGTGTTGTTTGTATCAGATCTACCCAAGACAAGAAACGCAAAGGTAATGCGACGAATGATTCGTGCTGCATATCTTGGAGAAGATCCTGGGGACACATCATCGTTGGTCAACCCAGAGGCTGTAGAAGAGATACGGCGTGCGAAATAGGAATGGAATACAATTGAGTATGTCGTCTGTTCATGTGATTGAGTTGATGTAACTCTCACTTTATCTCTCCAAAGAAGGCTAATATTCATTGAAATTCTATCATCTATGATAGTGGGC
>JAOUFI010000135.1 GCA_029858305.1 Candidatus Thorarchaeota archaeon | reverse complement strand
AAGCAGTGGTGGCGGCTACGGTGGCGGCGACAGTCGACGCAGATACTAGATTTCAAATTTGTAAATTATCTAAAGCAGCAATAGCTGTTTGATTGTGAGCCGTCAAATTTGATTGCTCACAAGCTCTCTTTTTTTAATTCTAATAATCTAAAGCAAGTCATGCTGTTTACTTTTGGATTCTTAATGAAAAGAACCAAGACTGAAAAGAAAGTGGTGCAGAGAGCTAGACTTGACTTCATCGTTGAATTTTTTCTTTTAAGAACAAATCTAATAGTGGGCATATAGCACTGATAGAAGGACCAACCATGAATAACCACACTCAAGAAATGAAGGATCTTGAAGCATTGTTTCAAAAACATGGATTTAATGATTACAAATGGATCAATCCGAAAGACATAGTCATATCACAATGGGTTCGCATGAAATGCACATATGGATGTTCCACGTACGGGAAATGTGCCTCATGTCCTCCTAATACACCATCAGTTCCCGAGTGCAGGGAATTCTTTGATGAGTATAGTGACATTGCTGTGTTCCATTTTCCATTTGAATTAGATAGGCCTGAAGATCGCCACGAATTAATGAAGCAAATAAGTCTGAAACTTCTCAAGCTGGAAAGAGCTGTTTTTCTCTCTGGATATGTCAAGACGTTTTTGCTACCAGCTGATAACTGTTCACTCTGCGATGAATGTGTCAGTTCACGGGAAGACTGCAAGCAGCCTACGATCTCACGACCTCCCCCTGAAGCAATGGCTGTAGATGTCTTCTCAACTGTGAGGGCAGCGGGCTACCCTATTGAGGTTCTTTCCGATTATGGTCAAGAAATGAATAGATACGCTTTCCTACTAATTAGATGACGATTCCATGGGATTTTTGTATTGAATACCACGAAGAACTTGGATTACGAATAGCAGATACCATATCGAGAAGAAGTGATGCGGAGGGCGAGATTTGAAAGCATTCATATTCTTGTAAAGATGTATTTCTTTAGTGTTGCTCGTGAAAGAACCTATCATCGAAATTGAGAAGGCTGAAAAAACGGATTTGGATGATATTTTGGTTTTTGTGAACAAAGTAAACAAAGAATGGTACAGTAAAATAATTCCTGCTGAGCATTGGTACGAACCATTTCTTACAAAGCAACAAATCCGAAAGATGTCAGAAATCATGGACTTCTTTATTCACAAACAGAGGGATTCAATTATTGCTGTTGGTTCATTTGGTACTATTGATGAGGAATCTGCCTGGATTCCTTTGATGTATATGAGATCCGATAGTCAAGGGAAGGGAATTGGTTCCTCTCTAATGTATCATCTTGAAGAAATTGCTCGACAAGGGGGTTTTCGAAGAATTCAGCTAGAAACAGATAGCAAGGCAGAATGGGCTTTGAATTTCTATAGAAAACATGGTTATTCAATTTTCAAAAAGGACGAGAATCCATGGGGATATCATGTCTGGCTAGAGAAGCTGCTGTAGGATTGGTAGAAAGTGGTGCGGAGGGCGAGATTTGAATTTGCGAACTGGTCAAGTCGGAACAATTGCTCATCGCTATACGAGTGAATGGCATCTGTTATTATCTCTATCAACCATACGATACCCTATTCACGAATCCACAATATGAGCATTTTACTGATGTCTTGCCATGCATCAACTCTAGAGGCGCATTGCAGTTTACACAATGAAGATATCTCTCATCAAACACCTTATCCAAACGTCTTGAATTTCTGGGAGTTTTCTTCCTTGCCTTTCTGCCAGCTGACAGTTTTGCTATGTTAAAGCTAAGTGGACACAAGGCAACGATCGTGGCGAGTATTCCAAGACCCAATACAAAATCAGAGCCAATACGGCCTGGGGCGTTGTAAACTAATGGCCATACAGAAATTACAACAAAAAGACACAATGCTAGAGATCCAATTGTCGCGCATAGCGCGTTATCTCCACTGTCAGCATCCTTACATGTATTAGAACAATAAACGCCGCCTCCCTGATCCCCTTGAATCCAGTAGCTACTCTCTGCAGTACCACACCATCCGCATCTCATTACCATCTTTCTATCGACAGCAATGTAGTGCTTTTCACTCGGCAAGTAAACTCCCATAGTCCAATTTGTTTGTAGTCTGATAAACTCTCTTTATAGAAAGCACATGTGAGTGAAATTAAGATGGTGCGGAGGGCGAGATTTGAACTCGCGAATTCCTACGAAATAGGGACCTCGACCCTACGCCTTTGACCAGGCTTGGCAACCTCCGCAGGTATAAAAGGTCAGCTCATGAGGGTAATTTTCAATCCTCTTGGTTGTGGTGATAAGGATTTCTGTTGAATGCCTATTCTGAGATAGAAATCCACATTTCAGGTCAATCTGTGTTAAAAAGAGATTTTTCTTTGGAACAGAAGGAGCCACACAAGAGTGACAAACCACTCTGTTCTCATTTATTCTACTACTCTAATTATCGGGTAGTACCAGCAAGCCACTCAAAAAGACTTGATTTTGTCTTTGTCTGGCTTTCTTTCTTGTTTTTCTTATCGTTCATTTTATTTTTTCACCTTGTAACTACAGAAATTCGTGAGAATGTGTATAAAGCTGATGAAACCTGCACAGGCTCCAAAACCACCTTTTCTGAGCATTTTGAGGTGCTCTGCCATGATGAGGATAATGAGGGAGAATGGATTTCTCCCCTCTTGAATAACGAGCTCACAAACTTGTTTCATTCGATGATGAAATCATCCAAGCAGTTTTGACACTTGACTCTGTTCTGGATTATATCCCCTTTCCTATAGGAGAATACTGCACCACATAATGGGCATTTCAATGGATCAGTCATCTCTTCGTCTATGCCATACATTAATCTTATGCCCTTTGTAGCGCGAGGTGTAGTGTGCTCTAGCTTTTTACCAACATGAACGGGTTTTGCTTTGTCTGACCCAACCTCAATACCATAACACAACCACGCCTTTTTTCCCTTAATACCAACCCACCAGTAGGTTACCACAATAACGAGGAGAATGTAACCCCCAGGTATAAGCTCTGCACCGGGTGTAATGGTCGCTCCCATGAACATAAGACGAAATATGAGTCCCACAAATAACCACATACAACAGAGACCCCCTTGACACAAACTGTCGAAGCTACTCTTCACACTCACACGTGCAGAGCTCCTGTGAAAAGCGTTCAAATCCGTTTGAGACACAGTGCCACCAGATGCTACCACTGACTCGACAAAGCCCAAAACGTGGTTAGCTTGGGCGACGCTTCCCTTGTAACGTGTGGTTGTTAATCCATCTGGTAATTCTAAATCAATCGAAAAGTAAGCACCAACCTGCCCCCTGCTCTCAGCATGAGCGCCACGAACAGTTTCTAAAGTATTCGCGTGTAATATCTGCCGCTTTTTCATGAAGATAATTCGTCGATTGGTGATAACAAGATCACCATTGATTTGTTTTCCTGATTGGTCGATGAACTTCACGTCTTCTTTAAACAGGATTTCCTCATTTGCTTCAAATCCATTAATATCTGCCACATAACTCCCTCATAGTTTGTACAGTCAATCCGGTATTTATTTCTTAACCAAATCATGGATTGAGGGATATTGTACGATAGACTCAAATTGAATCAGAACGAGTGTGTCCATTTGTCTTCGTTTGGCGATGAAGAATCTTGGAAGAGAATGGACTGACTTAGAGAAAAAGTAGTGGAGCCCCGGGTGGGATTTGAATTCGTGCATCATGGCGCAGATGTCCATGATGTCCCACGACGTTCTGCTTACGAAGCAGACGCTATAGCCACTAAGCCACCGAGGCTCGACTGCGTGATGGGCCCCCGAATCTCTAATAAAACTTTATCATGAAGCCTAGGTTTCAAGATAGTGAGGCGTTATCATGAAGACTGGTGAATTAGGCGAACGTGGTTTCCTCGCCAGTATTAGCAATTATGTCAGTATGGTGAAGGGTGCGCAACTTGATTTTGATGATGATGCGTCAGACTTTCCCATATCCCCTGATCAGAACATGGTGGCCAATGTTGATACTTTCGTCCGAGGAACAGATTGGCTGCCTAGTATGACTGCGGCACAAGCCGGACGTAAGACTGCAGTCATGTCCCTAAGCGACTTGGCTGCAAAGGGTGCAAAGCCAGTGTGCACCATGCTATCCCTATGCGTACCTGATGACTATGATGCTAAAGAGGCTAGTGAACTTGTACGTGGGTTTTCTCAGTACGGTCTCAAGGCTGGTATTCCATTCATTGGAGGGGACATGGGTAGGGCTTCTGATGTTATTCTCACAGGAATTGCCATGGGTATTGCATCGCCTGATCGAATCATTACACGTAGGGGGGCGAAGGCAGGAGATATTATCGCCGTTACAGGGCAGTTTGGTCTTACATCGGTCGCATACGAGATTCTACTAAGAGGACAAGAGGCTGAACCCGAACTTCAGAAGGATGCTCTTCTTGCCGCCTACAAGCCCGCGATTAACTTAGAGATTGTTCCCACTCTAGCGGCAAGGGGTGCTGTGACCGCATCTATGGACAGTAGCGATGGTCTAGGAATCACATTACATACAATAGCAGAGCAGAGTAAGGTCTGTTTTGTTATAGATGAATTACCCTCTGCGAGAGGCGTTGAGGTGTTTGCTCGACTTCATATGATGAACGAAATGAAGTTTGTAATGCAGGGGGGTGAGGAATTTCTTCTTGTCCTGACAATCCCTGAGTCCAAGTATAGTGAGGCTGATGAAATCGCGAAGTCACTCCATGTTCCATTGATGAAGATCGGATATGTCCAGAAAGGAACAGGCGTAGTCTATGAATCGCGAGAGGGATATGTTGACGTACCCTCATCAGGATATGATAACTTCAAAGAATGGGCATAGTTCAAGAATTGGTGACTGAGTATGAAGGTGAATCGAGTTGCTCTTGTCGATGGCTACGTCGATGAGCCCACTTGCTTAGGTGTACCGCCATATGTCAGTACATATCCTCGATACATCTCAGGTGCAATCTGGACGAAGAGTCCCTCTACCGAGATTGTCTATCACACAATCGATCAGGTACGAACCAGCTTTACTAACGCTCAACATCTGTGGGCAAAGACCGACCTCATCATTCTCATTGCTGGAATGATTGTGCCTGGAAAATATGTTGGAG
>JAOUFI010000134.1 GCA_029858305.1 Candidatus Thorarchaeota archaeon | reverse complement strand
TTCTTTTTATCTGGCCAGCGTCGTTAGATTTTTCAGTTATATTCAACCATTCTTCAATTTCCTGTTCACGAAGTCGTCGATTGAACATTACTGGAGTATTCATTTTTGATGCCTCTTTTCTACTACCAAACAATCGTTGTGTGGCTTCCTCTAAATCTAATGAATAACCTGCAGTTCCAAAGATGTTTCACACATAAGATGAGGTCTTTTGCCACATAAATCGTGTGCTAACCAAATATCTTATTTCGGTGATTCTATAGAATACTTTATTCACCCATGAAGAACAATAGGATGGTAGTATGCAATCGCTTGTCCTAACCGCTGATGGTCTCCAGATATCAGACACGCCAATCCCTGCGTTAATGCCGGGTGATGTTCGAATTGAAATTCGTTCTGTAGGCATATGTGGAACTGATCTGGCAATATGGAAGGGTGATTATGAGACCCCTCTTCCCATTGTTCTTGGTCACGAGATTTCAGGGATTGTGCATGAAAGTTCATCTCCTGAAGTTGAACCTGGAACACTCGTAACCACAGAGATTGACATCTCTTGTGGTCGATGTTGGTATTGCAGAAGTGGTAGTAAACACCTTTGCGCTTCAAAAGAAGTACTAGGTATCACTCGCGATGGAGGCTTATCCGAATATATCTCCGTACCCGCAGATATTATACATCCCTTGCCTGAAGGTGTGGATAGTGTATCTGCAACCTTTGTAGAACCGCTTGCATCTGCAATAAGCACGGAGATGCATGCACATGCTGAACAAAATGAGCCTGTTGTCATATTTGGAAGTGGAAAGCTTGCACTCCTTCTAGCTCAGGTATACGATGTCGGTGGTGCTGATGTTCATATAGTTGGTCGCAATCGATGGCAACTTGGCTTAGCGCGGCAACTTGGTCTTCGAAACACACATGATGTAATATCTGAAAAATGGAGATCTGAAATTCTCAAAGCCACGAATGGAGTAGGACCAAGAATCGTTGTGGAAGCAACAGGCAATATTGAAGGTCTCAGGATGGCCTTGGGAATTGTTAGAAATGGTGGCATAGTTGCTCTCAAGAGTATGCATGGATGTGAGTATCCACTAAGTCCAACTGATGTAGTCACAAAAGAACTAACTCTCTTTGGTGTTACTAGAGGGCCGTATAAAAAAGCTATAGACTATCTTGCTCAAGGTCGTATAGAGGTCAAGCGGCTGCTATCAAAGGAATTCAGACTTGAGGATGGCACTAAGGCATTTGAATTTGCATCCCAACCATCCGTGACGAAGGTAGTAATCAATATTTGAGGACTTTGATCATGCCTCAATTTGATGTCGATCTCCATATACATTCACTTCACTCTATTGGTGTAAGCCATGTTATGACAATTCCTAGAATCGCACAGGGTGCAAAAGATAAGGGTTTACAGTTGGTAGGAATGGGAGATGTAACACAGCCTCACTGGTTAAAACATCTCCGGACTCATTTGAAAGAGAATGATGGTGCTTATACTTATGATTCAGTAGCGTTCATTCCAACCGTTGAAATTGAAGATATAGAGTCAATTCATCACCTAATACTCATACCTGATTTTGAAGCCGTAGAAAATCTACGAGTGGCAATTGAACCATATTCACCAAATATGGACAATGATTGGGGTGGACGACCAAGGGTGAACATAAGCGCAGTAGAACTAGCTGGTATTATTCATGATATTGGGGGATTAATTGGTCCAGCTCATGCCTTTACTCCCTTCAAGTCAATTTTCCGAGAGAACAGATACACATCTCTGAAAACTTGCTATGGCGACGAAGCAAGAAATATCTATTTCATTGAGTTGGGTCTGTCTGCAGACTCAGAGATTGCAGATTGCATACCTGAACTGCGGGAGCTCACATACATAACTTCTAGTGATGCTCACTCCCCCGGACCAGATAAGCTCGGAAGAGAGTTCACTAGAATCGAGATGGAGTCACCCACATTTGGTGAACTCAAGTATGCACTGAAGCGTGAAAGAGGAAGAAAGAGTGTATTGAATGTGGGTCTTAATCCACGTCTTGGGAAATACTACTTGTCATTTTGTTCAAAGTGCCGTAGAACACTTATAATGCAAGTTGAGGACGGAGCACCGAGTTTTGATGAACTCAATATCTATATTCAATGCAAAAACAAGACTGAGCGAGTGAAGCTTCTTCACGATATTCATTTGCGAAAGGTACGATGTCCTGTTGATGGTAAAACGCTACGCTTCGGTGTGCGCGACCGTGCTGCTACAATTGGGGAAGGTGTATCGCACTCTCCTGACCATAGACCTCGTTATCTTCATATCGCTCCTTTGCTGGATATAATAGCTTCAGCATTAGAAGTAAAATCATCATCATCAAAGATGGCAACAAAGCTGTACGGTAAAATGAGGATTGAACTTGGCTCAGAAACCTCTATTTTAACAAGTGTTCCTCTTGAAAATATTCGTCAAAGCAATGACAGAGTTGCACAAATGATTCAGACTTATAGGGATGGTTCAGCCTGCTACCAAGCTGGAGGAGGAGGACGCTATGGCAAACTCATCCCTCCATGGGAGTGTGAAGGAAATTGACAGTTGTACGAGGTGTGATACGAGAAGTTGGGCGAAGTCATACAACTCGAGTGAGTACTCATCAATGGTATGGTTCAACTGATATTGTAGTCCAAGATGAGTCCACTGGAAAAACATACACAGTTAGGGTATCTGCGAAGATTATGGATAAGAATCGATTCCTTCCTCGTGTTGGGATGCAGGTTATAATTCACGGATATGTCGAAGTCGCTGAATTTGGTCTTTCCGACTTTATGGTCACTAGGGTCACGGACATCAAGCATGAAGGCGCAGGGATCAAAAGAGTAATCCAGTTTGATGATTAGCGATTATTTTTTCATCCTTATAAAAAAGGAAGGAGCTAGAATCCACTCCGACCTGCATTTTGGGCACTTTGTTGGAGCTTTTGCTGAATCTTTAACCTTGAATACATAGTGACACTTACCGCAACTTGCAGGTTTTACAATGACCTCTTTTCCTTGATTTCTTACAGTATGTGCAATATGGTTGATATCCTCATAGACAATTGATCTCTTTCTCACATCTAAAATATCACAGATCTCTTGTGCAGTCATAGGTTGGTCCGTAGACTCCAAAAGGCGTATGATTTCTTCTCGTCTTGTTAACATCATAGGCATTCTACTCCATTATCTATCTAATTCTTTCGAATATCATCTCCTTATGTTGTACAATGAATTGTACACACTGTACAAAACGTAGAGTCATATTCTTTCGAAATTAGTTTATGTCTAGGTGAGATTATTGAGGAACTATGAGACTGGACTCTCAAACAAAGTCCTTGCCTCTGTATTAGTTGCGGTAATAGTCACGACAGGCGTTTTTATTGCCGCCACTAATTTACCAGGCGACGAAGGAAATGACACGATTACTCCGACGAATCCAGTCAGCGGATTGGGTGCAAGAGCTGCATTGTATCTAAATTCGATGAGGGATAATGTTGTTTACTACTGGATGTGCAACTCGACCTTTGTTAATCAGGATCTCTCTGACTACTATGATAGCATTCACTCTGGTGCATTTGTCGATGGAGTCTATATGACTGAGACTGAAACAGGTGGAGTGATAACTGTCTTATTTTCTCCCTATTACTTGAATATTAGAAGCGAAGGATCACTTACCGAAACCGAATGGAACAGTCTGAGTGGTTCCCTTATTGATGATGGCATTGGCCAGATGGTGGAGGCAGCAAATCCTCCCTCAGCTGAGTGGCCACATACATGGCCCGTAGATTTCTACATGACAGTCTATTTCAATGATAACACATGCTTCCTTGTTGGATACACATCTTCTGATGAGCTTGTGTACATTGTGAATGGGACGTGGAGTGGCATCATCAACGATCGGCTGTCACCGCCTATCTTGTCTTTTGATGATGGTTATTGGCTGACTGAGGGCGGTCACTTTGATATACCGCTCCAAAACCTTTACACTGCGATAACAGGAAAGGTGACCTATCCAGGTTCGTAATGATGGGCTATTGCGCCCATCTTCTATATTTTATGTCTACATGCATACAATGGAACCGAATAAACGATTCGTGGTGGAAATTATTTGAGTACTGAATCGGAGAAGGATTTAGTTGATAAACTCTTGAAAGGTCGAACTATGAGCGTCTATGCTCTTTTGCTCTCACAAGGCCAGATGGGTGTAAGAGATGTTCAAAGAGCTCTTAGATTCTCAAGTCCGAGTTTAGCTCTCCATCACTTGACAAAACTCACCGATCTCGACCTAGTCCGGAAAGATGAGCATGGCAACTACTCGATTTCAAAGACTGTTAGGGTCGGTTCTCTTTCGCTATTCATCAAGCTTGGCAGTAGACTCCTTCCAAGGTTCTTTTTTCTCGGGACACTTTTTACAGCAATGCTCATTCTTTATGTCGTTTTCTTTCTCGCTTGGCCTCCAACAGGTAGAGACCTCATGTACATAGCTCTGTGCGCGATAGCCATAATCATCATTTTCTATGAGAGTCGACGGATATGGTTGCTCAAGCCATTCTAATCACTCGGTTGTCGTGAGCGATAGATATAGGTCCAAATCCTTAGAAGGATATGCTGCCTTTCGTTAATTGATAGTGAGAGTTCTAGTTGATGTGCAATGCCTCAGACAAAGCTTGTCCCAACATCAAATGCACCAAAACAAGCATCCTATGATGAGAGGGTGTGCTCAAAGTGCATGGGACACAGAGCTCTCTGTGGAATTAAACCCTGCCCACTCCTGATGCGGGCGAAAGCACTTGCTCAGATTGACGATGCCTTCACAGGGAAAGAACTCCTAGGCGCATCGCCTCCCTCCATCTTTATTGGGGAAGCAGGTTATCCCAGAGTATTAGCTGGTCCCCTGGTTCCTCCAGTACGTGTGGATGAAGCCCCTCTAATGGAACGACCTGATCTGTGGTTAAACAGGACAATCGATGAAATTTTAGCTCTTCGATTCAGTCTTGTTAGAACCAAGAAGTATATGCCCGTAGATGCTGCCATAGATCCTCCTCGCGATCTTGCTGAAACCCAGACTCTGGCGCTTTCCGAGTCTGCGTTATATTCTGAGGCCACACTACTGAAAAAGCCCTCTTTCACAACAATCTTCTCTGATAGGACCTTCA
>JAOUFI010000036.1 GCA_029858305.1 Candidatus Thorarchaeota archaeon | reverse complement strand
AGTTACTCGTACAAGGTCATGTTTCTCAACTCGTATTGAGATTTTCCAGCTTCCTTTATTCATTGGAGCATACATGCCCTTGTAACCCGATTTGGACTTCTCAAACGCTAATAGAGGTGAGGAGAATCTATAGGCATCCATTGGCAGTGATGGCGCAAAATCCAATCCTACATCATTAAACTCCACACCGAGCAGTTTTGGTATGTTTTGCAATGGCCATGCGTGTGGGTGCATATTCATGACTGGGTAATCAGTCCAAAGAACTTCAGTAGCACTAGCTACGCGCTCAAGCTCTCTTTCTTCCTTTGTTTCTCGAGAGGAGTCTTCCTCACCTTTGTGGATAGTTCCTCCAGGAAAGTCTGAATACTCAGAATTGTAGGTATCGGGCCCACTCCAGATTCCATACCAGATATCTGGATAGTTTTCAGCATGAATCGTAAGTGAGTTCTTCTTCCATTCATCCCATGCCATTTTGCCATCAACATGTGCCAATGCCCAGACAAGTGTGCCATTGATTGATGGCCAGATACCAGCATTTGTGCCTATTCCATCATCACCTGCCATTTTTTTGTCTGGCTTTCCGAGAATAGTGGCTCCAATCTTAGATGCCTTTCGATTATTCTCATCAATTGATTTGATTAACACCTTTGCCTGATCGGGATCTGCTGATCCCCCAATAATGGCCCAAGATTGTGGTTCTAACCATAGATTATCCTCTCCAACCCATCCAAGTTCTTCTGAGAGCCATGCTCGTCTGAACCATTTTCCAGTCCATTGTTTGCGGACTGCAGCTCTCTGATTATCTGCCAACTGTAGAGCTTCATCTGCATGTATATTGTCACCAGAGTATCTCAATAATCGTGAGTAGATATCAAATGCATATGCAGCCATGGCAGCGTTGAGAACACTCTCCCCTACTTCTTCAACCTGCAATTGCTCATAATCTGGAACATATCCTAGAACCATTGCATCATTCCAGTCTCCATTCGATAGGCGCTGCAGTCCATGGTCTCCTGTTCCTGTTGCTTCGATAAAATGACTGTAGCATCTGTATAATAGATCTCGAACGCTCGCCATTCCTGCTCTCTTGCCATATACTGGATATGTAGGAATCATTTCGTCTAGAAATGCAAGATCCCTTGTGGCAAGCACATACTCGCTTGCTAACCAGAGGAGCCACATCTCCTGATCACTGGGTTTGAAAGGAGATGGCATAATCATACCACTTCCAGTGATGCCGTAAGGTATCCTTCCCTCAGAAGTCACTGTTTTGAGCGTATATCTAAGAATGTCTTTTACAATATAGGGTTCACAGAAGACAAATGGCTGAGCATGCTGAAGAGGATCTCTTGCTGCACCCTGAAATCCTATAATGTATTGGTAAACATGTCCCTGAGAGAGAATGTGTTCCTTGAAGAAACTATCATATGTCATATTACTTCTGAGGTAATAGTTGTGCCAAGTGAGTTCACGGTCGACCCATTTATCACTATCAAGCTTTAGTTGAATTCGTCCAATCTTCCACTTATTGCATGATTCTTGCAGTAGATTCGGAAGATCTTTCTTATATTTGGCAACTAGATTTTCGACAGCAAAACCTTCTGGAAGGTAACCATATGCAAAGAAGATCGTCTTTCTTTCGCCGGGTTGTAGAGTCAATTTCCTTTCGAGAAATAAACCCTTTTCAAAGTCCTGAGCCTCCGTGTTTCTTGAGAGCTGTTTCTGCAATCCATCTGGTGAAAATACCCCCCCTTCTCCAAAGAAGGCTGCTGCATCGGTACCACAGTCATCAAATGGTGCATCTAGGGACACAAGAAAAACCGAGGGGGGTGTTAGGTCCTCAAGAACAGCCTCAGGAACTGGTGATTTAACAGGTCCGCCAGTTAGCTTCTTTCCAGTTCCGCTTCTTAATGCGAAGTTGAAAACACTCCAGCTTAACCTATCTCCCAACAGATACCCCTTGAAGTGTGTCTTATCCAAAAGACCTCTATTGTTTCCTTCTACCTTTATATCATGTTTAAAGCGCTTTGAAAGTCCTCTACGATAGTGATTTGGATGCAGTTTTGATACGAAGCTTCTCATGAGTGCTTTGAAAGAAAATTGATACTGTTGACAGCCCCAATATTCAATCCATTTTAGATCAACTTCTCTATCACGCTCATTTCCAATTGTTACTTGAGAAATAATGAGAGGGTCATCACCATAGGGCGCAAAAACTATTTGATCTGCGAACAATCCCTCGCTCTTCACACTCTTTCGGTAATATCCAATTCCAAAAATACGATTAAAGAACTGTTCTTGTCCAGAATAGTAGGTACTAAGTACTACAGTACCATCAGTTAGGTATCCAAATCCACCCCCATATTGATAGTTTGTAGGATCGAAGTCATTGAGAAATTTCGGACTACCTTCATCCTGTCTAATTCTGATATGTCCATGATTTGAAGCGACCCCAACCAGTCTATCATTTCCTACCTGATGGAGATGCTCCGTCCGAATACGCCAGAGATCTCTCTCAAAGTGTGTGTTTGCCTTTGGGTCACTATTTTGATTGCATGTATAGCGATAAGCCGGAAGGCCAAAATCATCATCAATCCATTCTCCAAAATATCCTGATCCAAACGTCTTCTCTGAAATTAAAATCACCCCAGATATAGACCAGTGCTGAGTAAGAACGGATTATAATCTCTTACTGACTAGCAAAATAAAGAAACAATATTACCCCCTTTGAATCTGAATAGACTTTGAATAGGAGCAATTAACATTGAACCTCAAAGACATTACCAATATGATTATTGAACTAGACGTAGATAATATTGCATCCGCTGTTCAGAATCAACTCGATGCGTGTGTCGATCCTTTTACTGTACTTGAAGCCCTAACAAAAGGTATGGATGAGGTTGGGCGCCGATATGAAACAAATGAATACTTCCTTGCCGAGCTAGTTTTGGCGGGTGAAACAATGAAGGAGGCTTTTGCGATCCTGAAGCCCCATCTGACTACTTCAAATGCTGATGCCAGAACTCAGATCATTGCAGCCACTGTGAGGGGCGATAACCATGATATTGGTAAGAATATCCTCTCCACAATGCTACTGTCAGCAGGTATTGATGTTATTGACCTAGGTATGGACTGTCCTGCAGACAAGATTGTTCAAGCGGTAAAAGGCTCTGGAGCGAAAGTAGTTGCGCTCAGTTGCTTACTCACAATGACCATGAGAGAAATCTCTACTGTTGACAAAGCTCTGAGAGATGCTGGACTTCGTGATGATGTGAAACTGATTGTAGGTGGAGCTCCGCTAAATATGGCAATCGCAAAAGAACTAGGCGCTGATGATTATGGTGCAGATGCTATTGATGGAGTACGGCGCATCAAAGCGCTACTGGAGGTCTGATTTCATTGGATGCACCAACTCGCGTGTTGAAGGCGATAAATCACGAAGAACCTGACCGGGTACCTGCATTTGAGAGCGCATTCACGAACAACACTATCATGGAGCATTATGGTATTCCCACTGGTGGGGGATTGACGAGTGGTATAAGTGCCCTCAAATACCTACCATTCAAGGATCGAATAGCAAATTGGGCTGTAAGTAATCAAAAGTTCTTAGCTAAGGGTTATACTGATTACTATGAGTTTCTTCGTCGTGTAAAAATCGATATTGGCATTAGTCTAGTCACACATACACAACGCAAGATCATCAAGGGTGGAATCATTGATGAATTCGGACGAATAATGAAGTTCGAAGAGTATGAGGGAGATGGCACCATAATCACTGCATATCATGGAGGTTATCTAAAGAACTTCGAAGAGTATGAGAGCTGGATACGTCCAGACCCTCACGAACCAAAACGATTGGCTGCTTATCTAGCAGGAAAAGAAGTACAAGAACAGATGAATAATGAGATTCTTTCAGTCCCTGCCATTGGTGGCATGATGGAACCAAGTTGGGAGGCTTTTGGATTCGAAAGATTTTCTCGTATACTTGGCCATCCAAAACAAGCAAAGAAAGTCTTCGACGATAATGGCGAATTAGCTTTAGAGTTAACCAAGATACTAGCAGATCATGGCGCGGAATTGATCCTAATCTGGGATGACTACGGATTCAAGAACGGTCCTTTCATGAGTCCGAAGAGCTTCCGGACCTACGTATTCCCATGGCTAAAACGAATCTGTGTTGAAGCGCATAAACGTGGTTCGAAGATACTCCTTCACTCTGATGGAGACCTTATGCTCCTATTTGATGACATCGTTGATTGTGGAGTTGATGCACTCAATCCCATTGAACCAACAACTGCCAATCCTGAATATGACATTTTCAAACTCAAAGAAAAATACGGTGACAAAATCACATTTGTCGGTAATATCAGTCCAGTTATGTTAGCTGAAGGCACAATTTCGGAGATCGAGGATTACAGCAAGAAGCTGATTCAAGAGCTCGCCCCAGGTGGTGGCTACATCTTTAGTAGCGGTCATAGTATCAATCCCGCAATCACGGTTGATCGATGGGAGGCCGTTATGCGAGTCCGAGAGAAATATGGTACCTATCCAATACAGGCTAGCTAATTGATTATTATTTGGGGAGCCATCCCAATCTCCCCAAATACTCTTGTCCTCACATCTTCATTTCAGACTCGGCAGACTCAGATTCTACACTCTTAAGTCGAGCTCTCTTCTCTTGATGTAGCTTCTCCAGTTTCTCCTTCATATCAACGAGTTTCTGATCATAGAGTGGGTAATAGTAGATGAAGATGAGACTCAATCCCGCGACTATTGCTGGGAGTAGCAACCACATTATCTTGATTCCAAGAAATGCTGAAGCTGGTTGAACTGCAAGTGCTCCACCTTGAACATATCCAAATGCAACTAGAATTGCCGTAGCGATGATTGGACCAAGGCTTGTAGCGGGTTTTGTTAGGAGTGCCATCACTCCGATGAACATCCCTTCTCTTCTAGAGCCATTTAAAACCTCATCCTCATCAATTGCAAGATATTGCATTGGAATTTGGAAAATACCATATCCACTAACAAAAGTTGTTAGAACAAGCCCATACCAAATCAATGGTTCAAATACAGGAACAAGAATAATCAGGAAAAGAGCGATTGAGCTGATAGTTCTCAATACTCCGAATCGCAAGATTATCTTCCTCATTCCCCATTTTGGCTGCAATCTCAGACACACAATGTTTCCCGCATAACCTACAATGAAATAGATTGCAAAGAAGAGAAGCAGAGTATTCAATCCTGGTGTGACACTCTCGAGTAACAGAAGATACACAAAGAAGTAGCTCAGGCCTAAGCTACTAAGGAAATTCTGACTAAAGTAGAAACCGACATACACGAGAAATGTGCGTGATTTGAAAGTGGCTTTAATTGATTCAACAAGTGTGTAGGTTTTGTCATCTTGGAACTCTGGGCGTTCTTCGCAATATCGTGCTGTGAGCCACAGAAATACAGTTGAAATTAGAGCAAACAGTAGCATGAGATAACGGAACCCGTCTGAGTTGGGTTCCATTGTAGCAATCATGATGAATATTGGTAAAACAACGATTGTTCCCAAGACACCAGCGTAAAACTGAGCCTTGTTCCGTTCATCGATATCTGTTGTCATCTCTGGAAGTACTGCCAACCAGACAAGAAGCACCATTGTAAGCAGTGTATCAAACAAACAGATCGTGATTACATAATGAATGAAGATAATGATCTGGTTTGTCAAGCTCCATGGAAACCATACAAGAATGAAAGTCAGTGCCCAAATGGGGCCTCCATACCTTATGTATACCAGGCGTCTACTACCCCACTTCTCCCTATTTGTCTGATCCGATAACTGCCCTAACAGCGGATCGTTCACTGCGTTAATTATCATATAGACTACTTGTCCAGCGATGAAGAAGGATGGAAGTAGACCTAGATCGTCAAAGAAGAATTCTACATACTTAAGACTAAAGACAAATGCCAATAATCCCGTAGGGATTGCACCGAGAGCCCATCCCCATAGATTCCGACGACTTAGTTTCTCAGAATACACTGCTGTCATCTTTGAACACCAAGATTGAAGATGGAGCAAAATGTAATGCACAAGGGTCTTTTAAATTAGTAAGAAATTCTTGGAAAAATAGTGCTTCTTTTTATGGGGGATTGTACGTGCCTTTCTGGGTTCTCTGAATGGATGCTGCAGAAAACACAATCCCTTCTAGTGACACAGATTCCCTTACTTTGAGATTACAACACATCAAGCAATCTCCAGTATTTCGAATTACATTACGAATTGGTCGTATAGCGCTCTACACATTTGGAGTGTGGACTATCCTACTCTATTATTGGAGTATTCTTGGAATTCTAATTGGAATCAGTCTTGCTGCATTTTCAAAAGAAGGCGCGTGGCGAAGACACGGTTATGTCTTGGCATATTCTTCAGGCCTACTAACAGGCGCCATGGCAGTATATGCATGGCTGTGGATTCTTCTCATCTTTCTTGTCCTGATATCATATCTACTTGGCTCATTGATCATCTTTGGAGCACGGTCTATCAGAACTCTAATTCACAGGTTACTCAAGAAACAAAAGACTTCATCCAACTTAGTAAAAAAGTCGCTGGTACAAAGAATCTTTGCGAATCGAATAAAAATTGACGCATTAACGAGCAGACCCAAGCTCTCCCTCAGACTCAAGACATTGGCTACTATCGTTATCTTCGTAGCCCCACTTCTCATGTGGTCCAGCATAAATATTGACCTTGGTGTGCTGTTCGATAATAGTCCCACTTTGCTCTGGATTCAAGCCCCCTCCACAGTAAATCTTGATGATGATTTTGTAGTTACAGTTGAAGTATGGGATTCCTTTGAGCGTCTAAGTAGTAGCTATCAAGGGACTGTTAATTTCTCTATTGTTTCTTATAATTTGACAACCGGCTTGCCATTATCAGGCGTTGATGCAACTCTACCTGGGGAGTACACGTTCACTGGTGCCTTCTATAGCGCAGGAGTTGTCCCAGCGTATGTGATGCTTGGCTCTCAGGACTTCGGACTTCATTCGTTCACAACTCGAATTAATACCGTTGGAATTCACTATTTACTTGTCGAGGACTCACTCACACAGAATACCTACTGGAGCAACCCTATAATCGTTGATGACTTTGCTGTTGATTCTCCAAGAATCTACTGGGGCGATCTTCACAGCCATTCAGCAATTTCTGATGGGTCCGGTGCACCTACAGAATCATACTATTACGGTCGATATGTTTCTCGTCTGGATTTTATGTCCCTCACTGACCATGGTCTTGATTTTACCATGTTTGATCGATTGAAGACGGGTACTGCTGAATATTGGGACTACATTGCATCAACAGCCGATGCTTATGCTCCCAATGAGTTCGTCACGTTATATGGTATTGAATGGACCACGAACTACGTTGATCAAACCTTTCCGTTCATTCCTGTGCCCATAGCAATAGGCGGACACTACACGTGTATCTTCAGCGGAGAAACCATGCCCATAATCTCAGCTATTACTGAGAACACGGCTAGTGAGCTCTGGTCATTACTTGATGACTTTACGGCATCCACTGGAAACCACGCTTTAGCTATTCCTCATCATACTATTCGAAGTATGTTCATACAGGACTGGACTCTGATGAATCCAAAATATGTCAAATTAGTGGAAGTCACATCTGTACATGGAGAATGCCTCTACGATAACGAATTGAACTATAGGGGGTCGGTTGACCTTCCCGCAACACCAATACCAGGTTCATCTGTCATTGACGCCTTGAGTATGGGTTACAGAATGACATTCATAGCAAATGGTGACAATCATGATGGGCATCCTGGCCATAGCATCAGCCACACAAGAGCTCGCGTTGGGCATCAATATCCCTACACCCTCTACAATGCCAGGAATGGACATCCCTATCCTAGTGGTATCACTGCAGTGTATGCAACAAGTCTGACAAGGGATGGCATCTTCAGCGGCTTGGATAGTGGACAGGTGTATGCAAACTCGGACTATGGACGGCCCATCCTTGACTTCTCAATTAATGACGTACCAGTAGGATACAATTCTACTGTATTTGTTGCAACGCCCACAACCTCGCGCAACTTGACAATATTCGTTGCTCAAGATGGTTCGCCTGCAGCAGGTTTCAATCATGCGGCAACAGCAGGTATAGGCTGGGCTCCTAACTGGGGTGCGACTATTGAGATAATCAAGAATGGTGTGATTTGGCAATCAATTCAACTGTCTGCACCATTTGGAATTATCACAATCACAGATACTGATGCAATTATAGGGACACAATATGATGAGTGTGTTGAGGGAGCGGATAGTAACTACTACATAAATGAACGCAGCGAGAATCCCATTAATCCATCTCTATTGAGCACCGGTGGAATGGACTACTATGCAATTCGAATTGTTGGTGCGAATGGAAGGACATCGTACATTGGTCCTATTTGGGTCAGTAGCCCTTGAATAGTATGAAAAGTAATAGTCCGCTCTTCAGGAATCGAACCTGAGACTTATCGTTGATTTGGAGTTATGAGCTGCTCTGGTCAACCGTTTTGATTACTGCCGAATCCGACTGGAAAAGCTAAGCAAATAGTAAGCAATTGATGCCCCAAAGTCTCTGAACTGACCACTAGGCTTTTGGATAAAGAGTTCTCACTGTGGTTTCAATTGCTTCTCTGACTCCTCCTTGCCCGTATCTCAGCTCCTCTACAGATGGTGTAGGATCAAAGTAGAGTTTCTGCGATAGGATGTCACTAAACACATATGCTCGATCCAGGCCTGACTCAAGTCCCATCTTCCTCTCTTTTCTCTTCATCCATTTTCCTATGAAGGTCGCCAAACTTGTCGGAAGAGTGACAATCAACCGTTTCTTCAGACCCAAGGTGTCAAGAACGATTCTGAGCATCTCCTTGTATGGCATATTCACGTCCCCAACAAGATATCTCATTCCCGCTCGTCCATATTCGAGAGCCCCGATGATTGCTTCTGCAACTTTTTCTACTGCAATCATATTTGTGCCGCCTCTTGGGAAGAACACTATCTTCATACCAAGCACTCTATCGAATAACATGTCTTTCCAAAGCGGTATTCGCTCAGGCATTACACCAAAGATGTACGGGAGTTCCAGCACAACGACAGCCATTCTTTCCCCTCCAGCTTCAATCACACTTGTTGCCTGCTCAACTCGGCATTTGATATAGCTGTGATTTTCAGCTAATTTCTTCTCTGGCCAAATTCGATTGAAGTAAGCAAAGTACGAATTCAATACAACGCATCGTCTAATCCCCGCCTCTCTCGCAGCTTCAACTACTTTTGTGCATGCAACAACGAGTCTGTCATGAAAGAACTTGTATGCAGGCGCTTTGGGTGTGACCCGGTCATCTGGACCCACTGCATACACTAATCCATCATACCCTCTGAAGAGTTCCACCAATTCTTCGAATGGCATCTCGAAGATATCCCCATATTCCACATTCGCGGTTTCCGGAAACCAATCGCCGAGTTCTATGTCAGGAATGGAAATGGAACTCACTTCGTGACCTCGTTTCAAGGCCTCAAGTGTCGAGTAGTATCCGAGGAACCCTGTACCTCCCACAATGAAGATTCTCATAATAAATCGATAGAACTTCTTTAGGTGAGCAATAACTCTTTTCCCACTCTTGGATATGCATCTGGATGGACAAAAATGGTGCGCTCGCCGGGATTCGATTCTGGAAACATCACTTCATCAACTCGTATGTCCTACTTCTTCGGTACCAAAAGAGAACAAGCGCGCTTGTAATTTGCGGAACAAGAAGTGGGTGCATTTGATAGGTGTAAAACTCTTCTATTCTAAGAATATTGATACCTGGTGCCACTACAAGAAGGATCGAGCATAGCACTATGATGAGAAATCCACTACGAAAACTGAATCTCTTGGCTAGAACTAACCATGAAGTAATTGGTGACAGAAATCCAATCATCAATACTAGAAATGCTATTGGATCAAAATATGGAAGCAATAGCTTGAAAGTATCAGCGTGTGAAATCAGAGTTCCTGAGCTATTCCATTCGAGAGCCCAGCAAACACCTTTGAATCTTGTTTGATAAAACACTGCATCAAGAACTATGTGTTCTCCTGCGCCGAAGGTCTCTGATTCTAGGACAGTAGGAGATAGAATGACAATAAGAAATAGAACTAGAATCACTCTTCTATGTGGTCGTCCAGCATCTCCCATGCTTCATCCATTCTCACCAAGTGAGAATATACTTTGTTACATTTATTGTAATGTACTGGGACACGACATTGCATTAATTACAATATGATTAACACTAGTTCTCCTAGAATTTCAATTACCTATGCTGGCGTCTAACAACAATAGCAATGGGAATCAATGCAATTGGTGCAATTATCACAATCGCAAGTATCTCCATTGGTATTGAAAATCCACCGGAACTAGAAGTTGTTGGAGTTGTAGTAGATATGGTTCCAGCATCGTCATTATCGTAATTACCAATTTCAACAGCAGAGGCCTCTAGGAATCCAGTTGATTTCTGCAGAAGCAAAGTATTGTTCTTGAAGACAGAAACCCACATGTACGGAAAAGCGGTTTCATTCCAGTAAACACAGACCCACTCATTCTGTTCGTCCGCATTCAAGTCATCAATATCCATACAATTCCAACGGGTTGATGTATGAGCCAAAGAAACATTGAAAGTATTCATGATACTCCCTTCGACTGTTTCATAGATATACACTACATCTGTTGCTGAATCTGGAATGACGATATCAATTAATCCATCATTTGTGATGTCACCAGCTATTGCACTTTCTACATTTTCGGTGAGTAGCGGACAACTCCAGGATTTTGAAAAATAACCACCAGAATATTCTAGAATATGTACCCATTCTTGATCATGAACTACGAGAACTTCACTAGCACCATCATTATCCACATCAGCAATCTGAATGTGTCGAACCATATTATGAAAAGCACCTTTAGCAAATGAGTAGTTTCTAATGTTAGCCCAGTGGTCTGTCTGCCAGTCGAATAGACGTAGTTCAGATACCCCATCAACATTGGGTAACTCTTCAGTGACGATGAATTCGAGATCACCATTATTATCCAAATCTCCCACACAGCAGGCTGGTCCGCCCACATTTCTAGAATCAGAAGAAGAGATATTGAAAATTGGATGGTATGAATCACCGACCTTTTTGAAAATAACTGATTGAAAGTTGAAGTCAAAAGTCCCGGCTAGAATTTCCAAGTTGGAATCTTCATCATTATCAAGATCACCCACAGCAAGAGTTACGACTTGAGCATTACTCCAAGCAGGATGAGTCATATTATATGCTTCAACCAAGTCAGTCCCATTGTGTTCAAAGATATGGATTGTGCTCCCACTATTTGCGATGATTGTTTCATGTTCTCCATCACCATCAATATCCTCAACAATGACATCTCGAACAAAACCCCAACCAGGATCATGAACTTCAATCGAATAGTTCTCCTCCCACCAATCATTGAAATTCTCCCACGCCGAAATCTCATGATATGCAAAATCACCTCCAAATACTATCTCAACTCCAGATGTTTCGTATGCAAGAGTATAGACGCCGTTTCGCTCTAGAGTTGAATTTTCATTTTTGATTTCTTCTGTATTCATTATGAATCCTGCAACAAGCAGTTGAGAAAAAAAGAGAACAAACAAGACAGATGATACAATGAGAAAATTCTTCTTATTTAGCATGTATTCCAAATCCCCTCAAAACTAACCACAATAATAATTCAAACTATAACTTAATCTTTATGATTTTTGGCGTACTCAATCTATTGAATAGTTAAATCAATTGTGGGAAAATCAGATGTTACAGAAATGGCAAACTCACCTAGTTCATTTCACATGGACACCATCCCAAGACATTGAGACGTTGTGCCATTCAATAACATCTACCATATATGATAATATTGCTGAACTAATCGCACTTCTATCAATCAGACTGCATGTAACAACAATAGGTTGTTGATGAATTCCAGTTGCTGTATCATGGAGGAGTCATCCAAATGACGTTGAGAGAATGAAGCAGTGATTAGAAGGAAATGGATATGATCTGGAATAGTAAAGTGGTGCGCTCGCCGGGATTCGAACCCGGGCCGGATCCGTTCTACGGTTCCGAGGGATGAGCCCCCGCACGATGGCAGGGATCCATCATAGCCCCTAGACAACGAGCGCTTTTAGGCACAACGCATCTGAGAGCGTTAAAAAGCTTACCAAAGGCTCAACAGGAATAAAGGTCATAGAAACTGAGACCTCCTAGACGACAGACGCATTTTCTGCTATCTTGTTGAGAGCATTGATCTGTCACGAAAAGAGTTACGTTAACAGGTTTTACAATGATTTTCATTGCATGATTCTATTCTGAGGGATCTATCGATTCAGGTGAATCATAACATAATTGTTACGTCTATCATTATCCTTATACTATTCATTAATTGGTCAATTGAATATGGTAAACACGAGATCAATCGAAATAGACATGCTTCGTATTGTTTCGATTTTAATCGTCGTAATAATGATTCATGTTCCTCTTAATTACGCATATAATTTCTACAACGATTTGGATCGATTTGGCGTGTTTGTTGTAAATAATGTGGGAATATTTACCGCTATGGGTTCCTTCGTATTTGCCTCTGGGTTTGGACTATATCTGAATCCCAATAATAGAAAAATTAACTCAACCAAGAAGATTCTTGCATTCCTCAAGAAAAGAGTCTTGAGAATATTTCCCCTATATTGGATTGCGCTGGTCTTATTTCTCTTCTTTCTTGATTATCTACGCATCAATCCTTTCTATCTATTGGCTCATATTTTTGGGTTGCAAATATTTGTCGCTCCGGAATTTGGTGCTCCTATCCTGACTCTCTGGTTTATTGGTGTAATCGTACTATATTACTTGACTTATATCATCATTAACACCGTAGGTTCAATCAAGCGGATCATACCGGTTTCCATAGCTATTTTCTTTTTCTTTGTGCTTCTTAATGGCGTTTTTGGGCTCGTTGAATATCGCTTCTTCTTTTACTATTTCATGTTCATCGCTGGAATAGCTGCCGCGGGATTTTTCACCTCTCCCTATTACAACAATATCAAAGAGCGCCTGATAAAGATACCAACGGCAGCATCTCTTGCCATTCCATTATGTTTGGCTGTGCTATTTTATTTTCTCCTAGGCTTCTTGAACCAGTTCTGCTATTCTACTTTGAATTTAAGATATGGAACAAGCCATATAGAATTCATCTTAGAAAGAAATCCTAACTTCATTGAGTTGGCATCAGTTTTTCTCCTATTTGACCTGATCATGATATCTTTCGTCATTTTTGCTCTTTCATCCTTTAACTTCGCCTCTCGAGCTTTAGAACTGAAATTTTCCAAAACTAGAATTGAATCTATTATTTCAGCAATAGCTTACTCTACTTTCTGTGTATATTTATTCCACAGAATCTTCCTTATCATTTTTGATTTTGTTTTAACTGATGTATTGGATGTCAACATATTTGCGAGAGATAACTTCTATTTGGTCCTAATTTTCGTTCCATTCATATTCCTATTTTCCTACCTCATTCAAAAAGGCATGGACAAAACTATCAATCTTGCATCAAAGCGTAAATTCAGAGAGGCCACAATCCCTCCTCCGGAAATTACAGCAGAATAGTATCCCAATGTCCTGTCGCCTCCTCGAAGCCTTGAGTGTCAGATATGTCGTACTGACTCTAGTACATTCGACTAGCTAGAGATATCTCAAGACAATAATGATGATTCAGAGCATGGCTGCTATCGGTGCGGCCATCATGATCTCATCACGGTACTCATCGTCATATTTTAGTCCATGGTGCAGAGTACCGAACTTCTTGAATCCTATCCTCTCATATGCCCCCATGGCTTCAAAGTTGCCCGCCTTAACACTGATCTGAATAATCTCTACGCCATGAGCTGAGAAATGAGTGGCTATGGACTGCATCATGCTTCGCGCAATTCCTTGTCCTCTGAACTGCTCGTGTACTACGACCTGGACCATCTCGATGCGGTGCCTAGATCCCGCCCATCTCATTCTCACCCCAGTACAGACTCCTACGACCTCTCCGTCATGCAAGGCGCAGACACTGAAGACCTCCTCAGGTCCCGGTCTCAAGAGCTCTTCTCTTTGCTTTTCCACAATTTCTTCTGGTACACCCTCGAATAGATGTTCTGAAATCGATTTAGCATGTTCTCTCGAATACTCGATAACTTGGATGTCTTCTCGAATCATGAGTACTTCACGTTCCACCAGCAATCTGTTTTATCTTGAGCATCCTGAATGTTGATTCACACTCTATAGCCTTTGGATAGCTCTTTCGTTCATCATAACCCATCCGTAATCCTCCGACCCAGTAGCCAGTTTGCTTCTCTGGTAACCAAGAAAACGGAAAGATGTACGTGCCGTACTCAGTTCTGAAACTCTCCAGATACTCTATCGAGTTTACGAACCAAGGATTTTTTCGAGCCACAGGGAATTTTCCCATGACCTCCAGAGTGAGCAAGAGATTAGCAAAACTTCTCCCCTCTGGTTTGGCTGAGTAACCTGGCAGATGTACGGCCCACCCCAGAACATAGTATCTCTTGCCATACTTAGCCAATCCATAGCTCGATGGCAAGCTCTGATATTCACTGGTAAGAATCATCTCAACTATCTTTTCGGTCTTAGATACGTAGCTTTGTTTGGAGAGGATGTCAATGCAACTTGATAGCCCTCGGATGTCATGAATCCATGGAAGCATGAATTGCTGGTCTTGGTATAACTCTGGGTTTACAAGCTGGTGATTCTCACTACCCTCGGGAAACCCATTGGTTTCTGATTTGTCAACAAAAACACTCGCAAAGTCTGGATCTTTTGCAAACAAGTAGAGAGCTTGCAGGCGCTTTGTCATCTGTGCCATGACCGGACTAATCGAATCATAGCCAGCAAATGCAAGAAAGGCGGCTATGATTGTTCGGAGAAACACTGCGTGAGGCGTTTCTGGATATACTTCCACATTTTCTGACAACCAGACCCGGAAGGGAAGGGTCTTGTTATCAAACGGTTGAAGTCCAGCCCTGACGCCCAACTGCACAAGCTTTCCAATCACATTCTCAAAGGCATTCGGTTTTCCTGAATGTATACTGTTGATATCGAATTGGGGATTCAATCTACTCGTCCACTCTACCACCTCGGGACTCACAAGCAGTTCCTGAAGAGCTTGTGATACCAGACTAACATCTTGCTCGTGAAGAATCTCCACCAAGGTGCGGAATCTAATACAAGGTCCTGCATTCCATAGCAACCATTGAGCAAGATCGTTTGAGTTCATAGATCAACCTCGGCGCCAAGCTGTATATCTGTTCTCACTTTCTCCAAAAGACGATAGAGAGTTAAGCACGAACGCACAACAGGAATCTTGAGTGTCACACATGAGCGATAGTACAGCTCTCCTAGATAAGCTCAAGACTGAGATAATGCGAGACATCTACGATAAGAGGATGGTCCTCACGTCAATACGTGATAAACCCGAAGGCTGGACTCTACACTCTGGAATGTGGAGCCCATTCTATATCCAACTTCGTGAGCTCTGTTCATACCCTGAAACCCTTGCCAAGGTTGGACAGGCGCTCTCAATTCTTATTCAGGAAAAAGCCCCTCATGTCAATAGGCTTGTGGGAGTGGCATTTGCTGGCATTCCAATCGCGACATCCATCTCACTCGAGTCTGGAATTCCTGCATGTCACACTCGTAAGATTCTAGGTGTAAGAACTGAGGAAGAGATGAAACAAGCTATCAGTGCGTACGGACAGCACTCATTCTTGGAGGGTATCATTGAAGATGGTGATGCACTCTGTCTAGTCGACGACCTAGTTACAGGGATGGAGAGCAAGGTTGTAGCGCGCGATCAAGTCCTTGCAGAGGTTGAGAAGCGAGGACTCTCTGATGTGACATGTAACGACATCGCAGTCATCCTTGATCGACATCAAGGAGCACGTCAGCGTGCTCGTGCCCTAAATCTACGGTTACATTGTCTCATTGATATCGTATATGATGGTCTGCTTATTCTCCGAGACTCCATGTCAGATGAGGAATATTCCATTGTATCTGATTACCTCACAGACCCGGAGGGTTTTGAGAGACCTTAGTAGAATGGGTGCAACACAGAAACCATTTTCTTTACAAATTACTGTCTTTTGCACCTTATGAGTCAAAAGAATCCCCTAGAAAATCTTCTGAATCTCGCCTTGACCATGTCTACACGTAATTATGAGTACTATAGAGAAACGGCTGACAATGTCGAAACCCCCAAGGTCAAAGCATTACTTAGGGTTCTTGCTGACACTGAGCGTGACCTTATTGCACAGATACGCCACATGATGGCGACTGGTGTGTTGGATGAAATAGAGGCAATGGGAAAAGTTGAAGTCAGTGAAAGGCCTCCTAACGACACTCCTTTTGCACCTGACCGTAATGATACTGATCCTCGTATCTTTGTCTGTAATAGGGCTCTTGAACAAGAGGTCAAGGGGTACACATTCTACCTCTCCATTGCTGCACGCGCAAAATCCGAGATTGTTAGCCGCGTTTTCGAATATCTTGCATTCATCAAGTCGCAACAGATCGAGAGGGTTCGAAAAGTATGTGGGACATTCTAGACCAATTGATTAGATGATAGAAAGTGCTTTCTTTGTTCGCTGTTGTATACTTTTTCAATGACCGACAAGACTGCTGTCCAGAATATGCTAAGAGTTGCCCTCACAACTGCTGCTAATCACTATGATTTCTATCTCAAAGCAGCCAACGCTGTGGAGACCCCTCGAGTGAAGGCCTTATTGTTGGTCCTTGCTGAAACAGAGGGCGACCTCATGGATAGGATTAAGCTCATGATGACGACTGGCATTCTGGATGCCATTGAGGAGGTCAGGAAAGAGTCTTTTTTCCAGGAAGATCCCGATCCCACTCCTTTTGGAATGGATCGCACTCCTTTCGCTCAATCCAATCCTGATACTGACCCGCGGTTCTATGTCTGTAATCGTGCCCTTGAGATGGAGTTCAAGGGATTCTCGTTCTTTAACTCAATAGCCTCCAGGGCAAAGTCAGAAATTATGCGGCGGCTCTATGAGTATCTTGCTTTCATCAAATCGGATCAGATTCGAAAGATACGCAAGGTTTGCGAAAGCTTCTGATTTCCCTTTTTTCTTTGCTTTTTGTACATGACCATCTATTTAGAACATGTGTTCCAATAACCTTTATTTAGACGATTAACGAT
This sequence comes from Candidatus Thorarchaeota archaeon, assembly GCA_029858305.1. GTDB lineage: Archaea > Asgardarchaeota > Thorarchaeia > Thorarchaeales > Thorarchaeaceae > SMTZ1-45. Next base: position 4,384 of record JAOUFI010000036.1, on the reverse strand, counting down.
TAAAATAAAAGATTAGATATATTTATATAGGTTTGATTATATACTAATAGTTGTGGCCGGGAGGCCGCAAACCAGTGGAAACCCTGAGAATCTCCATCGGAAACAATGGGGTGATATAGGGTTCCCGAGCAGCGAGATGGAAATTATGACTAACGAACAGAATGTGTTTATTCCCCCGGTGCAGTTAGACAGCTATTCTGACTTCAAAGATATTATCAACGAGGCGGCTTTGGTCGTCTATAGCCCAGAATATTACCAAGGTCCTTTCATGGATGGGCCAAAACATGTACGCAGACTTACTCTATCTGCAGTGGGCGTTGTACGCAAAGGACTTCCTCTAACCTTCAGATACATTCTCGAGGATGTTAGGGACCTCGACAGAGTTGCCAACGAGATAATTGAAGAACTGGAGTACAGCGTCAATGCGGTCAGGGGAACAATTGAGACCACCCGATCAATAGGTGAACTGCTCACAGTACGTCCTTAATGTCTGCATCATTTTTCTGTTGTACATACTGAGGCAAGCAAGCCTTTAGACCATCTCGAAGCTTGACAATCAGAATCCTTGGCAGAACCGATATGGCTTTTTGTGTTTAAGTTATCAGTGAATTGAGATACAGTGACCGATCCGGAACCTGCGGAAAAGATAGTACCACGCATCGTGAAGCAGTACACTGAACACCCTCGTGGCTGGCGTATCATGAATACTCCACGAGGAGAAGTGCTAGTTCTTAGTCCAGACTCCGCATTCCAATTGAAACTCATCCCGCTAAATCCATACGAGTTCACAGGAGCAGGGATTGAACTTCCAAAATCGAGTGAGACAATCGAGGAGATTCGCGCATCTCCTGAGTTCGGACTCCGTCCAATTGACGAAGACGACCTGAGAGGAATCCTGACTGCGTTGGGAAGTCCTCAGGGTACAAGTCCCGAGATACAAGAGATACTCAGACGTTCTCCTGTGTCCCTCGAAGACCTCTCTTCGAATAAACATGCAACAGATCACATTCTTCGAGGTCCGGTACTAATGCGTCCTGATTTAGGTTCATTGAGCCCTGAGATTCTGAAGATGCAGATGGCTCTCGATCGCAGTGCTCAGAAGACCTTTCGTGATCGATTCCCGATGCGAGCTGGGATGTACTTCTAAAGCTCCTACACCAGAATCCTTTATTCGTTACCACATATCCATGCTGATGAGCAGTATGATTCGGAATCTAGTCATTCTTGACAAGAATGGTCACTCCCTCTTAAGCGCAAACTTTGGTGACTGCCACTCTCTTGGTGATGACGATGTAATGATCAGTGGATTCGTTGGTGCCATTTTTACATTTTCAAAAATGCTATCTCCTGACTCGGTAAATGAGATAGGACTTGGCGCACTCTCATTCATGCTTCTCTCACAGGGTGATCTAATCTTTGCTCTCTCCTCTGATGATAAGACAGATCAAACTAACAGAGCAACTCTTCGTCAGATTGCAGATCTATTTGTAGACCGATATGGCTCCGTCGTACCTGATAGGAACGAAGAGATTAATCCCATGGCATTCAGATCATTCCCTCAATATCTTGTAAAGATGGGTGTGTTGAAACCAAACTGCGGAAAATATGACGAATGTGTTAATTGTGAGAACCGGAGGAAATCATTGCCTTTGGAGGAATTGACAAAACAGATTGAAAAAACTGTATTGTAATAGACACTCAATTGACATTATTGAACATCTACTATAGTATCATTGCAACTCAACAGTCGGCTGAGCAGATTTTAGAGCATCGTGATCATTCATGTAGTCACAATAGATGAAACACCATGGCACCCAGATAAGAGCTGGTGCGGGGAATAGGATTAGCCAGTACATAATGAAGAAGATGATCCAAGCTGTCAAATACAATCCAAGTCCTGTGTAAACCGCTAAAAATCCAAGCTTGATTCTGTTGCGTAAGAGAGTTCGTGAGCTATAGTAGTTCATGGTTCCGTAGCCAATGATTATCACGAACATTGCACCAGCAAGGATAGCCTCAAGATAAGGATACGGCGGAGTGTATAATGAAAAATCCTTGATAATATGATAGAAATAGACATCACGCATTGGGTTGAAGATTAGACCATCTCCAGATGTCCAGTTTCTCCAGGTCCGGAACTCCACTTGCTGATACGCCCAGAGGTACGGAGCCTCATCTGCTACTGCATCCTGAATCTGATTGAAGTATATATGACGTTGGAGGGAGTCAATTTCAGAGATTGCTAAGTCACACCACAGATCAATGTCTGTATCATTGTAGCCAATCTCTTGGGCTAAATCTCCTTCTGAGTAGCAGAGTGGATACAAATAGCTGATTGGATCTGCGTAATCGGGAATCAAACCATAATCCATCATCAACAATCTTCTCTCTTCACGATATTGCATATAGTCCGAAAATATCAGCCCCTCTACCGCGATTGTGATATTATGAGTCAGTCCTGTATGATTGGCCATGGGATGCCAAAAGACCTCCTCAATTCCTTGTTGGAGCAGATTCATAGATAGCGGTCTCAAAGATGAGCCGCCTTCAATGTAATAGAGAGTAAACGAGCAATTCATTGCATTCAGCGACGATATGAATTCAGAGTCCAGCATTGCAAGATTCCACTCCTCCACGGCCGCAGTGATATTATACTTGAATTCGTAGCTGGTACTATTGTGCCCTGCCATTCCTATGGGAATTGGTCCTTTGCCTTGGACGCCAAAGCCATAGTATTCCTCCTCTATGAATCTATCATAATCGAATGCAAACGAGGCGCCTCTCCTGAGATGCTTGTTTTTGAAAGGGCTTTCAATGCTCACATCACTAGAATTGACAATTATTGTGAGGTTGCTCATATTAAAGCCAAAGAAGGCGGTGGCAAATTCGTAACCACCTGTGGAAATATCGATGTTAGGATCTAATGACTCCCCTGTTTCGGAATCCCAAATGTCCAAAGCGTATATTGTTGGCCAGTATACTCCGTCTACTACGCCTGCTCTGAGGTTCAACTCTCTCCCATGGGCGTCATCATTGGTCCTGATAAAGACCTTCCCAATTGCACCTGCATAGGATGGCGGTGATATCAAGGGAGCTTTTTCAGCCGTCCGCCAGTAGTCACTATGAATGGTCAACTCAATATACTGGTCTGGTATCCAGTTGGTGAGTGTGTAGGGACCAGTACCACAGGTGTGGCTATCCATATAGTTCACGAACTCACCATAATCAACCCCGTAGTTTTCCCAGGTTGCCCATGCTATATCACTTGCATGATCTACTGCATATGTGGGGCTCATGATATATGTCGCCTCTGTCGCCAGTAGTGTAATGAAAGGCGAGAATGCTTTCTCAAGCACGAATCTGACTGTGTAGACATCAGGAATCTCTATTGCTCCCGAGGTGGCAATCCAAGTATCAAATGTAGTCGCAAACTCAGATGAATCAGTTCCATTAGATAGTGCAACCTCCTTCACCTGAGCACCCCCCTGTAACACATCAGCCAAAAGCCCAATCGCACTCCATTCTGCAAAGATTTTCATAGCACGCTCGATGTTCCACTTTACGCAGCTTGCATTGAAGGGCGTGCCATCATGAAAAGTGATTCCCTGCCGTACTTCAAAAGTGTAATTCCTCTCGTCGGGAGATATCGAGTATGGTCCAGCAGCCAGTAATGGTACTAATGGCTCAGTCGCATTGCTGTCAAACGGATAGGTGAATAGAGTTTCATAGATATTGGACAGCACCCAGTTGCCAATACTCTCATAGTCAACAGCTGGATCCATTGAATCCGGTCTGCCTGCTATCTCCCAAACACATGTATCTACGAGGTGATGTGATGGTTGCGTCATTACAAAGAGTTCTCCAATAGATGAGAAGAAAAAGAAGTGCACTACTAGAACAACAACCAAACATCTTCTCCTGCGACACCGCGTCCTCACCATGTCACACGACCACCACGAACAGTCCTGCTGCAATGTCTTATGCTTCAACAGCATATGAACTGTTATGGACACGAGGATACACATAACGCATGTGATGGTTTGGCTCTTAGAATTGATTTCAAGCACCATTCAGCTTATCAGGTACATCAGTTATTACCAACAGTGATTGGCAACAGGGAATGTGGGACTATGGATTATGACATCATCATCAAGAACGGGCGGGTTATTGATGGCACAGGGAATCCTTGGGTGCAGTTAGATGTTGGTGTTTCTGCTGGAAAAATCTCATCGGTCGGTGAGTTGGACGCCTCACAGGCAGCACATGTTATTGATGCAACCGGTCTAATTGTTTCCCCTGGTTTCATTGACATTCATACACATTCTGATCTCACATTACTCATAAACCCGAATGCGGAGAGCAAGGTGAGACAGGGAGTCACGAC
>JAOUFI010000133.1 GCA_029858305.1 Candidatus Thorarchaeota archaeon | reverse complement strand
GGTCGAGTCTATGAGATTACGGACCCTGCACAAATCAAGGATGATGCTTTCATCGTTTGTGGAGGATACATGGGTTCAGTGAATGTTTTCAAATCAATTGGAGATATGTTAGAGAGCTGGGAAACAAGATATGAGCTCCATGAGGCAATGAAAATATCAGAGCGAATTACTGGGAAGAAGGTGAACCATCTGGTTCCTTTTGAGCTTGGAGGGACAAACACTACTGTTATGTTGTCCTTAGCTGCTCGTGCAGGAATAACAACAGTAGACGGGGATGGACTCGGACGTTCAGCTCCAGAAACACAAATGATTTCTTTTGTAGGATATGGCATAGAGCTCTGCCCCATGCCTGTTGTTTCTAAAAATGGTAGTATCATAATTGTTGACAAAACCACTTCACCAGCACTTGCTGATGAAATTGGTCGTTTTGCAGTGGTGCAGGATGGCGGTGTAGGCGCAAACAACCACTATTACCAGTCCGGAGCTCAGCTGAAAAAAGCAGTTATTCCAAACAGCATCTCAAAGTCTATAGAACTCGGTGGTGCGATTCGCGATGCGAATAAGAACAAGAGAAATCCAATTGACGCTTTTCTAGATATAATGGGTGGACAGATCCTTACACAAGGAACGATTGAGGAAGTAAGGGGCGAAGATCGCGCAGGACATTGGCATGTTCAAGTACGAATAAGACCAGAGAAGCTACGTGGTCGTTTTGAGGTTGTTGTAAAGAATGAATATATGATGGCCCTCTACGATGGCAAGCCTATTGTGATGTTCCCAGACCTGATATGTATGCATTATCCTGACACTGGGCATGGAGTAATGAGCTCCAGCCTGAAGAAAGGCCTCAATGTCGTAGTGACTGCTGTTCCTGCTCATGAACGACTTCGTCATGCTGGAAGCACCGAAATTGGAAAGAAAGCATTCTCTCCAGAGCGTTATGGGCATCCTGAACTTGAGTATAAGCCAATGGAAGAAATTATTGGGCGGCTTCACTAATCAACTGACTTGCTCTAAATACTTGATTCATCGGATATTATCGGAGTTGGGAAGATCTATGGCGAAGCTAGCACTCATAGGTGCAACAGGTATTGACTGGTGGATTGATCCGAAGAAAAAGTCCTTCGTTATGTCATTTGTTCCTCCTGGTTGCGAGATTGGAAATCTGACACCTCAATATGGTACTCATAGCATTGAATCACATGTGGATGAAGCCTATAACGCCCCCTTCATTTTGGAGCAGGTTGTGAAAGCCAACAAAGAGGGATATGATGTCATCGTGCTTGATTGTGCATGCGATCCCATTCTCGATGCTGCAAGAGAGATTTCGAAGATACCGGTTGTTGCGCCAAGGAATGCTGCTCTACATCTTGCATTGACTCTTGGTACAAGGTTTGGAATTATTACGGTCCAAGGTACTTCTCTGCAGAGATGCATGGAATCCGGAGTTCGAAAAGAAGGTTTGGAAGCCTTCTCTGCAGGCATTCGATACTTATCGATGCCAGTACTCGATATAGCAAAACATCCAGAAACTGCTCAAAATGAACTTCTGAAAATTAGCAAAAAGATGATTGAAGAGGACGGAGCTAATGTCATCGTCCTTGGCTGTACTGCCCTGTCTCACGAAGTTGACTTACAGCCTATTATGAACCAGCTTGGTGTTCCGGTTATTGATCCATGGGTAATTGCAGTGAAGACGGCATTCATGCTTGTTGAAGCAGGTCTCTCACACAGTAAGGTGGCATATCCTTATCCTCCTTTAAAAGAGATCAATGAAGATCCTGCCCTAAAAGGAGCCTTTGACGGATATCTAAAGAAATAGTTACTACTCTATTTTGCTTTTTGACCTATATACAAGCGGAACCATGAAGAGGAGTACAACAACAGACAGCACTGCACATAGTAAGAATGGGTATCCTGCTGAGATGTCCATGACCCATCCGCCTACAATGGGACCAAGAAAAAGACCTACACCACCCATACTCTCCACAAGACCTGCGTGACCTCCCTTCTCATCCTCAGTGGCTGAAACAATCAAATATAGAGCACCTAGATAACTGAAGCCAACAGCAGTCCCAGATATAGCCATAGCTAGACTCCAGATCCAAATATCGGCAATAGCATACACCATAATAGAGGAGATACCTGAGAGCACAGCTCCTGAGATTATGATATTACCCATAAATCTCTCAGGTAAACGTGCACATATAATGAAAGCAAGAGTTCTCACACCATTCCAAATCATCAATAGATTTCCAAAATCCTCTGTACCATAACCTAGTCCCTCAACATATCGAGGCAGGAGTGCAAGAATGACAGTAGAAACGACCCCCCAAAGCCCTATGGATAAATAGGATGCAATGAACCTTGCACTTGTCTTTGAGTGGATTGGTTTGGGTCTATCTGAGTTCTTTCTTGCGTTTCGAATGATTGTTTTCATTCTGTACTTCTGCAATAGTCCTCCGATGATTCCTAGGGACACGAACTCGACAGCAATGATTACATAAATACTCGAAAAAACACCATACAATCCTGTAACATATCCTATTAGGAACGGGCTAACAATCATGCCTGCGCTCCAAGATGTAGAGAAATTCCCAAGAGTCACAGCTTGAGATTCAGGGGATAATTCTGCAACCATTCCTTCAATGGATGGTGCGATAAATCCGTAAACTACACCCTCAAGTGCACGAATAATAATCAAATCTATTGGTGTACTACTCAGAGGATAAAGGATTAGGACAGCAACATAAGCGGCAGTGGCAATCAGCAGAGCTTTCTTCCTACCTATTCTATCTGATATCTTGCCTCCTATAGATGGTGAGACCATGTATACCAAACCAAATGAACCCATGGCAAAACCAGCCAGAAATCCTGTGCCCCCTGGAAGTTTATCAGTATACCATGATGCAAAGATTTCTGTCGTTCCAAGTGTGAGGGTCACTAGAAATGTTACAAGATAGCCAACTAGACGATTCCGTTTCTTGGCAATCTGCGGAAGATCTGGTTCACCTTCTTCATCTAAGCAGAATATCTCTGAATCATCAGCCACATGAGTCATTGTACTTGTCCCGCCAATCGTTCAACTATGAGTCTATTTTAAGTGCGGTGCTATGTCCTTAGCCAGAATCTTTGCTGTTTTCACTGGATCAGTTCCTGGTACTGGAAAAGCCACAAGTGTGTTGGCTCCTGCATTAATGAGCTCTTGAAGTTGTTTTGTGCATGACTCTACATCTCCAACAACGCCCAATGCTAGTACCATCTCCTCAGTAAGTAGTTGCCCGACATCCTTACCTTCTTTCTCTGCTTCTTGGAAGGAAAGTGTATCCTCACTTGTAATGCCTGCATACTCCATTAGTGGTCCACCAGGCTGCGAATGTGGCACGTATAGCTTCATGAGGTCTCTTGCTAGACCAAATGCCTTGTCTAAATCATCATCAATGACCATTGGTAGATATGAAACCATCTCAAAATCCTCGAGGGACTTTCCTACTTTATCGGCACCCTCCTTCACTCTATCCCACGCAAATTTGACATAACCAGGTGTATTGAAGATAGATAGTATTGCTCCATCACCAATCTCACCAGTGAGCTGAAGACCCATCTTACCCTCGAAAGCTAAATAGATCGGAGGATTTGATCTCACCGGTTTGAAGACAAGCTGAACCTCCTTAGTAGTGAAAAAGTCTCCCTCATGTGTGATTTTTTCACCTGTCAAGATCTTGCGAATGACTTCAACACATTCTCTTGTTCTCGAGAGAGGTTTTTTGATATCAAATCCCATTTGCAACATCCAGTAGGGGACTCCGGAACCAAGTCCGAAAATGGTTCTCATATTACTCATTTCATCAAGTGTGGCAAACTCCATGGCTGTGAGTGCAGGATGTCGCGAGTATGGATTCACGACACCGAGGCCAATTCTCACCTTCTTAGTAGCCATTGCAGCAGCTGACATGTATGGAATCCCACCGCGGAAGAAATAGTCCTCAGCAAACCATAATGATCCTAGACCTGCCTTTTCTGTGGCTATTGCCATTTCAACAGCTTCTCTGACAGGAAATACACCTGTCATAGCAAGACCAAGTTCTTTGAAACCTTTCATCAAATCGTTCTCCGTTTTGCATTCTAATCGTGTGCATTTTCTAAATATAAGAAGGAAGAGGAAAAATATCTCCTCTATTCCTTTGGAAGCTTTCCAAGTTTACCGAGATAGTCTGCTACATCCTTTAATCCGAGCTTTTCTAGTGTTTTTCTCTTAGGCCAACTTGTTTTCTTGTCCCACTCATGAAGATCATAATAGCGGTCCAGCATGCCATCAAGCTCTTTCTGAGAGTTGGTTGCTCCTTTAAGAGGACCTGAAGCCGCACCTTCATTCATGAGCCGCCAAGGTAGATTATCGTGCTCTCGTGTTGCACCTCTGGTGACATTGAATGCCTTTTCTAATGTGCATACCCGTCGGCCAGTCAACATGATTTCATCCTCTGTCATTTTAATGCCAGTAGCTGCAGTATAGAGTCTAGCCATATTGTCTGGATTGACTCCATACGCTGCGGTGGATGTGAAGACACAGAAACCAAGTGCTTCTGTAATCTCGTAACAATCTTCGTGCCATCTCACGATTTCCGCCCTATACTCAGTGTAATGAGGGGAAGCCCACTTCTTGCTACCAGTTATTTTTTCGATTACGTCGATAGATTCAGGACTGGCTCCGAATTCAGCGAAGGTCTCAGTCATAAGGTGGTCATTTCCTCTCGGATTCACAGCAAAGGCCAGTGCATACGCTTTTGCGGATCGTGTTTCGACATTCGATTGCTCAAGGCCCTTTGCATTCATGATTGCCCATTTATAGGAATCATGACCTACTTTCTTAGTTGCTATCTTGAGCCCATCTCCAAGTAGATTGCCCAGTTTTCCTTTTCTGTAGGCGAGAGCCTCAATTGTTTTGAGAAGCTCTGGTAATTTTCCCCAGCCTAGATCTATTCCATCTGTATCTTTTTTAGTGAGAACTCCTCTCTCATAGCTTTCGATAGCCCATTGTGCTACGCCGCCTGCTGTGATGGTGTCGAGCCCCAATCTGTTGCACATCTCATTTGCTAACAAAACACCTTCAGTATTGACTATGCAAGGACCATTACCTAGAGCGCCGAAGGTTTCATACTCCGGGCCACCGCTGGCAATTCCTGCGTTAGGTCCTTTTTCAATAGTTGAATA
>JAOUFI010000035.1 GCA_029858305.1 Candidatus Thorarchaeota archaeon | reverse complement strand
TCCCATTCATGAAAACAGTAGCGATTCGTGATGTTGATGCACTGATCGCAAAAAAGGGCAGCAACAAAGGGTTTGGCTTTCCTGCAAGTTTCGAATTAAGCAAGTGGTTAGAAAGCACTCTAGAAATGATAGGATTCATGCCTGTTGGTAACATTATGAGTTATACATTACAGAAAAATAATGATTCGATATCAGAATCAAATGGAAAACTATGGGACCCTGAACCCAATCTGGAAGGCGCAAAGCGTCTAATTTGGACTCAGAGTAGGACAACAGGGCTTACAACTTCACTCATCTGGACTGCTCTGGATTTTGCATTCAATAGAGGAAGCCTAAGGACCTTGACGCTCAATGGTTCAACGAGAATTGTTACTAGTATTGATAGATTAACTGATATTGCTCTGATAGGATTACTAGTCACTAATCCTGAATATTCAGAAAATTCTATGCTTAATCATCTTGTTGCCGAACTTCTTAGAGGACCAGAAACTTGCATTGCACTTCCACTCATAGGCGAAGGTCAAGCAGAGCTAGTGAAGTTGCTGGCTAACCAATTAGGTGCATCATATCGCAAGCAATCCTTAACACTCATGAGAAAGCGTCTATAATGAAAATATATTGTCAATGGTTTCAGGGTCGCCTCTTTAGAGTAATGCCTAGGACAATGACAATACCTGCAATGCCAGACATAATGATGAGAGGCATAAGAGATTGAATAAACGAGGACTCTGGACCAACACTAATGGTAATGAAACCCCCTTCAGCTTTGTTCATTCCCCAATCCCAAGCAACAATCCACAATGTCAAATTAGAGTGATATATCAGGCCAGGCACGAAGACACACCAGTTCGGATTCTCGTATGAACATTCATAGATGGTCGTAATGTTTCCATCCACTTTTGCATAAAGTGTGACATTCTCAAGACCCGATCTATCGGTGACATGAACCCAATAGGTGAAAGCTGTAGTATCAATCGTAGAGGGAATCGTTCCCCAGTCATCGATTAATGGAGGAGTTCCGTCTATTCTGGAATATATCATTCGCTTTGTCCAGTCCCTAGCAGCACGAAGCTCTTCATAGGCTTCCAACCATTTCATCTGGTTGTATTTTTCACGAGCATTCGCAAATGCTTGAATAGCTCTTGACTCAGCTATGAATGTTTTATCAGGATCATCTGGCGAGAGATATCCCTGTTTCCAAATGAAATCATTCAATAGCTCGATTTCCATCTGGTCAAGATATGTTCCCTGTGCCCAATTCTTGTCAAACGACGATGTTCCATTATGGACTGCGAAATAGCCCATCGGACCGTAATTAAAGTCACTTGCATAGTGTTCATCTTGCCATGTGTGAGCAAAACCTATTGCGTGCATTAGTTCATGAAGTTGTAGGCCCGACACTCCCTCTCGGGGTGTGATATTATCGGAGCAAAAGTATCGCTCCAATGATTTGCATACAAGCGTCAGTCCACCATCGGGTCCATTTATACCAAGACCGGTATATGTACCATCACCATAAGACATGAGCATGTTCCTTTTAATGAATACAACACCGTATACATTGATATTATCAGGACCGGTTGTCATTCGATAGGGTCGTACGTTCTCGAAAAGATAATCGAATAATGAACTCCCAGCTACCTCTGTTACTCCTTCAGTATTTATTGAAGCGTAGCTCCAGAATGTATTATTCCAGAATGTATCAGTACTACTATCAAGAAAACCTACACTTACATTCCAATCAATGAAGGGAAGCAACTGTTTGAGATATTCTTGCTGTTTTTCAGCATTCGTTACCCACTCCAAGTCATCAAGAGAGAGTCCATCATCTTCATCCATCTTGATGACTTCAATCTTTATTTCACCAGAGGTCACATATTTTGCAGGACTATGTTGGTATGGGAAAAGAAGGTATGATACTATATCATTTAGATAGTCCCTGAGATATTCATTCAGGAACTGAACACCCTCAATTGTTTCCAAATCCAATTCACTAGACTTGTCTTCAAGATCCATTGTCCAATGTTCGTATTCAGTGGAGATGTACTCATGCCACCAGATTCGCGCCCATCTCATGTACCACTGGTCAGCTGAAGGATCAAGTACGTATACATTGCCTCTTCCCCCAATGCCTGCATACTGCATCATTATGGGGGGATTAAGATTGTTATCAAATTCAAGTCTGAACCAATTCTGTACTATTCCTGTATCTGGGTCCATCGGGTGGTAGTCAAACCAGTGTTCCATACTGTGGTCTGGCGAGTCAAATTCGGAGAGGTTCAAGATATAGAAATTATACCCTAGATTAGGTGCTGGAACAAATGGATTATCCATAAGCCATTCTTCAACAGCATATCCATCAATTGACCGTCCTGCGCGTTCACCAAACACCTGAATTCGAGTGTTGGGATTATCTCTTTGAATTGCTAGTGCAGTTTCATTTAGAGAGGTACCAATTTCTGATCCTACAGTAGAGTAATCTAGTATTATCTGTCTTAGAGCGTCTGCATATGCATCAGATGCAACATATAGATTATAGTGGATGTTGTATGTTATGAGAGTCGTTGCTGTGTAATGCACCCTCTTCAGTGGTACTGTTTCAAGTAATGTTGTATCGTTAATGAGGAGAGAATCATAATTCACTAGAATGATGTTTGTTGTCCAATTACGTTCAATATTCGAATAATACTGAGATGCGCGGGTTTCTGGTGATTTTTGATTTCCTACGGCAGTAATCGAGCTTGGAATGAGTATCAGCATGAGTAGCAGGAAAAGTGACGCTTCGATTCTCCGCATACCCATCTATGATGTTGAAAAATCATATTAACAGGATGGTTTACGCCTAAAGGGACTCAAGATAGGATTCAATGGACTCTTTATGGGATCGAAAGTGATATTCTTCGTGCATGAACAACCAAACCTATCGAAATCCAATAATAAACCAAATGAGCAAGAAACCCTTTTGTTGTCTACAAGCTCTCTCAAGAGTGGTCTTTCAATGTCAACACTCCACGTGAAAAAAGTTGGATCAGGAGTCCTTCTAAAATACGGCGAAGTTAGTCTAGCATTTGATACTGGCATCAAGGGAGAGATTACTCTTCTCTCTCATTCACATTCTGACCACATTAGGGGTCTGAAGCAAGCTCGGCACATTATTGCCACAGAAGCCACTTTCGATACATGGAATGCAAGAAATTCCGAATCTTCTACTGATATAACGCCAGTCGAAGTTGGAGATATGTTTGGCCAGATTGGGGTTAACATCACTCTACTGAATGCAGGACACGTTCTTGGTTCTACAATGTTCTATCTTGAATTCGATGATGGATTAACAGCCCTTTACACTGGAGACTTCAATAATGTTGACAGTTTAGTTCATACAGCGGCACGACCATTAGAAGCAGATGTGTTAATTACTGAAGCTACTTATGGTACATCTTCATGGATTTTCCCAAATAGGAAAGAAGTCTATGAGCGAATTCTAAATGCCGCTAGTGCCACAATAGATCAAGGGCGAACTCCTGTATTCAATGCATACTCGCTCGGTAAATCTCAAGAAGCAATAGCTCTACTGCAGAGTGGAGGATTCAGGGTCATAAGTGGAAATTTGAGCATTGACAAAGTGTGCAAAGTGTACAAAGACCATGGAGTAGATCTCAGATATCACACAATGAGATCTGCCAATGTGTCAGATGCACTCGAATCTGGGGCTGTAATTGTTAGCTCATCATTTCGTCACACTATTGATTTAGCAAGACATCATCTAGAGAAGAGGTCGATAGAACGACTTGAGCAAAAGACAGAGGGATTCAATCTCTCAGGTTGGACAGCTGGTAAGTATGCGGAGCGAGGGTTTCCATTGAGTGCTCATTCCGACTTTGAAGGATTGTTGAACTTTGCCAAAACTGTAAACCCAAGAGTGGCCTACGTATTCACAGAGAATGCTCGCCCTTTTTCGAAACATTTGTCTGACATCGGCATCAATGCAGTTCCGTTAGAGTAGGTGATTTAATTGGATGAAGATATGTCCGATCTAGTTGAGCCTGTGCATGCAGATTCTTTCTTCTCGGTTTCATCCACAGGTGAAATTCATGAACGCCTCAATTACGAGTATTTGGATATGAGTCATTATTATAGCAAAGTATTGCGCGATGAAAGACTTCTCGCTGAGGAGATCAACAAGCTTGCAGTGAATCTTCAATACTATCTGGATATGGAACGTGTTGAAATCAATCGAGAACGAGTTAGATCAAGGGTGAAGTATTGTGACATTTTTTTGAAGGGCAATACTGATGTTGTAGCAGTTGTATATCTCATCGATTTTGCTGGACGTTTCCACAAAGGAATGAATACTATAGAAACATGGCTTGAAGAAGAGATAACTCCCTATGATTTTGAAATATTATGGAGATTTCCTGTCGGAACGAAAGTGACAGAAATAGAAACTGTTCTTGATTATGAAATTTATGAGGATGTTGTATGCCTCTGGGCGCTAGACGGAGAAGAAGTGGGTGGTTATGAGCGAATGACATTCGCTCTACCAATTAGCCCACTAGAACCGAGGTGAATTATAATACAGACAATCTGGTTAATTCAATTATTTGGCTGGATTCTTCTATTAGGAGGGATTGTCCTAGTTGTGCTTGCACTTCTATCGTCGTTGATGAAATCAGGCGTGGATTGGGAACGGAGTGAGAGCAAAGGAGTAATCCTGATAGGACCTATTCCGATTGTCTGGGGTTACGGAAAAAAAGGTTGGATAATAGCCGGAGCGGCAGGTTTGATATTGTTACTCACTTGGTTTTTGATATTCCTCTAACCATTCCATCCGCATTCTGAACAAAACTTACTTCCCTTGAGTGTCCTCACAATTTTCCCGTTTAAAAGACATTCTGGGCAGATTTCTATGTGCTTGGAGCAAATTGGACAGATAATCTTTCGATTGATGTCTCTAATACAAGTGATTGTTCCGCATGAAGGACATTTAATGGCATGGTCAAGGCAGTACTCGTTATGACACCTATCACAACGAATCTTAGCCTTTTCGCGGCAGACAGTACATGATTTAGCCATCTATTTCGCCCCAGCATGATGCCTTGTTATCAACCAAATAAGTCTAGCCCTACATATCCTAGTAATACACAAGCCATACGAAGTCTCATAGACACATGATATCACACATTTTGTGGAGAATATCAGACATGATCTTCATCTGCAGGAATTGCGGCAAGAGTTCAAGCGACATCGACATGGTATTAGATGGTGAATGTAGTTGCGGTTGCTCACACTTTCAATTAGTTTCTGAAGACCGCTCTGAATTACCAGGACCATTAGAAGATAAGGAAATGATTAGAAGAGACCTCCATAAGTGGATTGATTTAAACTTAGACTCAATGCCACCAGAACTCGTAGGCAATATTCGAGTTCTCTTTGAGATAGAGAACGATAAGCTCACTTCGTAGATTCGGTTTCTTCAGGATTTTGATAATCCAGAGGTCGTTCAATTCTAGCAATCTGACTGTCGATCTCCTCGCTGAGATCAACTTTGCCTGCTACACTAGCTATTCTCTGTACGGCCTTTAGACTATGAATAAGAGAGTCTAACCATGAAAACAGATCTCCAGGATATGCCCAGAGTTCAAAATCCTTATGCAGTCGTGCTGCTAATCCAGATGGGTTATATCCCTCATATCTTCGCTCAACAAGCCAACGACCTAATCTAATTTTTCCGTGGTCACATTCTGGAAAATCACGGCAACCACAGTTAAAGAAAGTCGTGGCCCATGTGCCAAAGACCTCGAATACCCATTGTGGCAATCTTCCAGCTCCACTTCCGGGTTTGGTCAAGCTGCTTATTTCTCCAAAAACGCCTGAGAATAGGCGAGTAGGCATATGCGTTCTGAAAGCTGAGTTGATTTCTTCTTGCAGTTTGTTGCTAAGATAGATATTTTCAAAGGGCTCGAGCATCAAAGCAATATCAAGTACATCGTAGGATGCGGTAAGTTTCATGACTTCCAATCCCATACTCGGAGCTAAGAATGACAGGGAGGTGGCTCGGCCTAACTCAGTTGGGTGAGCACCACCTTCCTTTACTCGAATCATATGTGTTTTGACTAAATGCTTCAAAGCATCTGAGGGAGGCACCGACATTGACAACATGCCCAAGTAGGCACGTGCGATAGCCTTCAAGTCGATGAGTCCCGTTGAACAGATGGTGGCAAGGATTTGCTCAGCACTTGTTTCTTTATCTGCAAATGGTTCAACATCTTCGATTATTCCATTGAGTAAACGTACTGCAACTTCATCTTCAGTACCATCCTGTCCACTATGGTATTTTCGTTCAGGTTGAACGATGATGTAGACTTTCCCGTGATCATGCTTACCAAGACGTCCCGCACGTCCAAGCATTTGTTCAAATTCAGCATTAGTTATCCAGTCTGCACCCATTGCCAAGGTTTCGAATACCACTTGAGAAGCTGGAAGGTCCACTCCCGCTCCTAATGCTGCCGTAGTCACAATGCAAGCATACTTTTGCTTGTTATACGCTCTCTCAATTCCTCTTCGTTGGGCATACGAAAGACCTCCATGATAAACTGTGGAAGACACATGTTGCTCTCGCAACCAATCGTTGAGAGCTTGAGCCCTACGGCGCGAGTATGTGAAGATAATGGATTGCCCTTTGTTTCCAAAAGAACTGACATGTTTGAATTCCTGAGTGACTAATCTACGGATTATTGAACGCTTATCTTCATCACTTCGAGCAAAGACAAGATGACGTTCTAGAGGAACCGGACGACCCTCAAAATTCACGAGCTTGAACCTTAGTTCCTTTGCCAAAGCGGCTGGAGAGCCAACAGTTGCTGAGAGAGCGATGTATTGAGCTTTCGGATAATGTAAGCGCATACGAGCGATAAGACCATCTAATTCAGGCCCCCGTTCAGGATCCGCAAGATTCTGAATCTCATCTATCACTATAGTTCCAACTTCTCCAAGATCGGTTGTGTTTCCAGAACGGAATATAAGGTCAAGAGCCTCGTATGTCGCACAAACAATGTCAGCCTTTGAGATGTCAGTATCAACGATCGGTTTTCCTTCATTTCCTACGTCAAGGTTAGACATACCAACTTTGATTCCAGTTCGTAGACCAATCGAACGGTATCTCTTCCTAAATTGCTCGTACTTTTCATTCGTTAAAGCGACAAGAGGCGACATATAGATCATCTTCTTGCCTTGTAATGCCTTAGGAATTCCTGCAAGCTCGCCAAGGAGTGTTTTTCCTGATGATGTTGATGACACTATCAAAAGAGAAACATTATCCAGTAAGCCGGAATCAACTGTCTTACGTTGAATGGGTAGAAGAATTTCCAAACCACTATCAGTTAGAACCTTCTTGAATTCATCCGGAATGAGAAGATCCTTGACGTCCTTCTTAGTGCTAGTGTCTTGAGCGACAATGGTGTCAATGAGCGTCAGATCAGGCTCCTGCGTTGGATCAAATCCGGGAGTCAGCATCTCAATCAATCGAGGTATAGATTTGATACGAGACACCTGACGCTCCAATTGATTCATCATCGCCTTTGATAATTGAATACCAAGAGTTCGCAATTCTGTTTTGAGATCAGCCTGTCCACAGGATAGACATGTTACTTGATCCCGTGTAAGCTTGATCGCATTCCTACGTGTAAGAACTGTGAGCTTATCTTCACGTAGACAATGCTGACAGGTATGAACCACTCTCGGATCCGGAGCGTTCACTCGCTTCAGGAAATCTTTTAGATCTTCGAGGAATTCAGGGGTTTGCTCTTTTGGAATGATGATGCTTTTTGCTTTCCTGAGAATCTCGTGTGCCTCTTTTGGTTGGTAGTAAATGGGTTTGTTATACTTGATAAACCAAAAACGTTTGATCTCAAGTATTCCTGAGGTTCTATATCCGTACTCCACCATACCTCCCAAAACAGATCGCTGACGATCTCTCAATTCATCAGAGAACACATCGACTCTTGTTGCACCCTCTTGTTTGGCAGACCTAATCACAAGTACATAGGGCTTTGAGAGCCGTTTCTGAACATCAGCATCAGCAATTTCCAATTGGTTACCTCATCATAGCGAAATTCTATGCATAAAAGACACTTGTGGTCGTCACAATTCAAAGATGATCTTCTCTTTATTTCTCTCGATTGCCTCAAGTGTATCTTCATACTCAGCTGCTATGGCTTCCATACCCATTTTCGAGTCCATACCAGCCTTCTCCACAATCATCCAATCAGTCATAACCTCAATATCCGAAAATCCTGTGATTCGATGGAATGGAGCAGCAAACACCTTAGACCGTTCGGTAGGTTGGAGACGTAGTTTGGGATAATTCTCAACAAATGGCCTATAGATATGACCACTTGTACCTCCTAGGATGAATCTAGCCCGTTGTTCTCCAGAAATGTGTGATACATTGATGCGTTTGAAAATCTCTTCATAGTGTGCTGTCTGTGGAATACCTGCCTCCATCTTGATCTTTGCTAGAGCATCACCAGCAAGAACATTACCTCTCTCAATAACGAGGTTTCGAATCAGAGTCACAATCTCTTCCTGTTTTCTCAATCCTAATGGATCAATGACCTCAGGAGTGACAATATCAACCTGCGGAAGCGGCTCATCATATCGTAGCTTTGTCGGATCGAACATTAAGGCGGATATGAACTCCTCCACAGCAACATTTATGCCTCCCTTTTTGGCACTGCCTTTGAATATCCCAGGACCTATCAATATCGAGTATACTTCTGTTTCTCTGATGATAGACCAGAGTTGGGTCGAAAGAATCAATGCAGTACCAGACAAATCTGCTCCCCGAAATGCACCTATGCTGAAATCGTACGTTTCGATGCCAATCAGCCAGTACAATGGCGTCTTCTCATTCAATGATTTTGTTCCTCCGAATACACGTGAGTGTTAACGAAGCCATGTACTAGCCTGACAGTGAGCATATCACGCTCGGATATTGGTGCTTCAGATACTTGTGATTTCGCTGAAGCTATTGCACTATCTAGAGATAGATCATTGAGACTGAATCTTTCTTTGATTTCAGTTAGACTCTTTTCAATGCACTCCATCAAGTCATTTCCTTGATACTTGAGAACTCTAATCACACGCCCAATTCGATCCACCAAATACTCATCTCGTTCATCACCCACTCTCCTTCTTGCAAGCTTCACATCTCGCTCCAGGAAATCAAAAGGCGATGTTAGATCTGGTTCAGCTTTGTTTCCTCTAGTCGAACCGACACCTACGTCCACAAAGGGTGATCGGTCACCCCTGCCACTTGTGGGTCGAGGCACAAGTTGAATGAGAAAGTGTGCAACTGCTCTGAAAGTCAACTGCTCAGGTGGCAATCCCAATTCATCAATTAGTGCATCAAGACGGGCGATAGATGAATCAATAGTGAACGAATCAGATGATTTTGTCAAACTCTCTCGTAATATGCGGAGGTATGCCTGATTACGACGGAGAACTTGTTTAAACTTCCCACTGAGCGTGTTGCGATTCCATTTGGTTATTGCCTGTCCGAATACAAGTACTGTGTCTGCGCTAGTGGATTTAACATGATCTTTAACCCACTCTTCAAGAACCGGTGAGATGATGGTTTCTGCGAGTTTTGTACGAAACGCGATTATAGAAAGCGCCTTTTCAATCTCGATATTGCCTTGTTCAACCACATCTTCAAGATTCCCTAGACTTCTACACTGAAGCTCTAATAGTCGAGAAAAAGTCCCATATAGATGAGATATCCAACGACCTTCAACAAGTGCAAACTCCATTATGTTTCCTGGCAGGTTTGGCACATCTTCGCCCCTAGAAGCTCTACGAGCTAGCTCTGTGGTAAACAGATCTACAGCTTGGCGAATACCCAGTATTCCATCCATATTAATCAAATATGCCACCATCGCCACCTCAAGAGGGCAAGATAAATCCTCTGAGATTTTTTGAGCGTCTGCATCTGGAACACGGCGCACTCGTTCTCGTAGATTTACATAGGTATCTGCAAATTCTTGGATTAGCCTTTGACGACTTTCAACTGCAAGCTTCTGAATGTCGGTCTCAGGCAACAATGGAAAAATACCTCGCATCCTTCTCGAATTAAGTGGTTGTAGATACCCGCGTAATGTAAGGCTGCAAGTTACTAAATAACGGTTGTTCGTGCATATTTTAGAATATCAAAACAGGAACGCAAAAGATACGAACTACATTCCCATTGATACAAGCAGAAAGTGAATACCAAACCCAATCAAGATGGCACCGAGACTAAGTGCTGAAATCACCTTTATCTTTGAAAAGTGGCGACCATGCTCTATATGAACAACAAGCCAACCAAAAGCGAAAATTCCTAGAAATAGGAATATGGTTGAAAATAGGAATATTGTGCTTTCAAAGGTCTGGAGCATTTTTGTCGCCTCGTTGTTTCTATTGGGATCGTCTTGATTACGAATTTAAAGTACTCGGTCGCGTAGTCATGCAATGAATTCATACTCTCTAGTAAAGTTCTCACCATCGATTGATACTTCACGAATCAACTTCCCACGCTTCTTTGCCAGTCTACGCTTTTCAGTGAATGAAAGTTTGGAATCTTCAGGAATCTGAATTTCAAGAATCTCGAAATTATTTCTAATCCAGATGTCTTTCGTCTTCGAACTGATTTTATCTTGAAGATCAGGGAGGTATGTGTTTAGGATGTATTCAAAAGTTTCAGAAGTATTTCCAAGCGCCCCCTTCGCAAACACAGGATCCTTTCCTTCTGATTCTTCATCTTCCTCGGCAGGACCACCCTTGGGAAATGATGTCTTTGTCTGAATCTTCCAAGGCTTTGTGCCATCCTTGGGATTGAGGGAAAGAAAGTAGAAGGTCGTAGGATCGTCAACATCGAAGAGAGCCTTAATATCATCCAAGGGAGCTGATTCATCCAATTTTGCCTTAAAGACAGGAGCACCTTTACCTGCTGATTTCGACCAGGAGAGGGGCATCATCAATTGACCAAACTCATTTGTTCTGTCACTATAGGTAATGATAATACCCTTGACCTTGTGCTGGCCTGAAGGGGAGCCTAGAACATAGCCCTTCAGGAAATCTTTCTCTTGGTCAAGATCCGCCTTAAACTTGATACTTGGCTTGCTCAGAGTTATTCGTGCTCTCGGTCCCGGATGCGATCCTAATCCGTACTTTACTAATTTGGCATGAACAAACTCATCAGAAGTTCCTTTGATTATCTTGGAGATCCAGCTCACGCGAGTAACCTCGAAGTGCATCCTATGATAGTGTGATTTAAACCCTTCGTGATATGCACATCTGTACTAGTTCTAGAGCACTATAAGACCTAGTAGCGCCCACAACCAGATGACAACCACAGTCAAGATAAAGATAGCAAGAAGATCAACAACTAGCCCTGTAGATATCATTTCACGAATACTAACTTTACCAGTACTATATGCAATAGTCGATGGTGGAGTTCCAGTAGGCAGAGCAAAATCCATGGATACTCCTATGGCAATGACCATTGTGATAAGCAAAGGATCGATTCCAAGACTCGTAGCTAGTGGAATTGCTATAGGGATGAGAATAACTGCAGCACCGGTATTAGATGCAACCATAGTAACAAGTACAGCCACAGTTCCGATGATTACCAGTAGTAGTAGAGGGTGCAGAACACCAAGACCGCCCAATTGTTGTGCTATGTGTGCGGAGAGACCTGTATCAATCATAGCTCCACCGAGCGCGATACCACTCCCCAGGATGAGAAGAGAAGACCAACTTATGTTATGGGAAACATCCTTCTCATCTAATAATCGAAGAATCATCAAGCTGACTCCTCCAATAAGAGCGACGACCGCGCTGGAAATACCATGTCCTGACCAGCCTATTGCTGAAGCAACGAAGTCAGGCAATTCCTCAGTAAACCACAGAATAATAACACTCGCAAAGACAGCGATGACAAACTTTTGTTCTGTTGACATGGGACCTAGCTTTAGATACTCTTTCAGAGAAACCTCCTTTAATTCATCCATCTCCTCGATATCTTTGGGTATCTTAAATCGAAAGAGAATCCACTGCCAAATTAATGGGAGCATGATTAAAACAACTGGTAAACCAAAAGGTATCCAACTCATGAAGGAGAAGCTCTGGCCTAAGAATGAATTGATATAACTAGCCGCAAGCGGATTGGGTGGTGATCCAACAAGGCTTCCAACACCGCCTAAGGTTGCTGAGTATGCTACACCTAAGACAAGTGCTTTGCCATACTTGTCCCGAATATCAGAGCTTCTTATTCTACTTATCACTGCGAGTGCGATAGGTATCATGATTGCAGCAGCTGCTGTATTGCTAATCCACATGGAGAGAAAGGCTGTTACGCCCATGACAGAAATTATCAGTGCTCCTCCAGAGCTACTACTACGTGACAAGATAACAAGCGCCAAGCGTTTATCAAGTTCATACTTTGTCAGAGCACGACCAATCAAAAAACCTCCAAAAATCAGAGCAACAGACGGATCAAAGAATGGAGCGAGTGCCTCAGTTGGTGTTCGAATATCTGTGAGAACTATTAGAACAGGAATCAACAAGGAAGTTGCTACGAGGCTTATGCCCTCAGTGAACCAAAGGATGGCCACAACACCAAGAATCATTACTGAAGCTCGAGAACTCACAAGGGGCTGATATTCAATGGTGAAGACCTGTTCAACCTGACGCGTTGGTCTTAGTGTGACATTGATTCCACCCTCGTTTGTGAGATCTACATGAATCTGACTTGCAAGCAGAGGGTCACCAGACACGTTCAATACGAAACGTAACGGATTATCTGTCTTTATCAGCACTCTATCAGGTAATGTCAAAGTTACATTGGTAGATGTACCATTAAGATAGTGTTTCGTTTGACTGATTGATCCAGATTGGATGAGGGTGATATTGAACGACTTCTCAACATTGATTCCATCAGACATGATGTGTAACGATACTTCATATTGACCAGGCTCAACACTGGGTGGCGCAATATTATATAGAATGTATCCAGCAAGAATGGCCACAAGAAGTGTCACAAATGTCTTTCGTGATACTTTTACCATAAAGCGGAAGCCACCTACTGGAATTCAGAGAAAGGTTCGTGATGTTGATACTAAAAAATCGTTCTCTGCGGCGAAATCTATAATGCTACTTAATCTACAGGTCGACCTTCCAATATCTGCTGAAACTCTGCGGTAGGCAAATTGAATCCACGTGTGCCAATTATTGTTAGTGATTTCTCAATCAGTCCTTGTGTATATTTTTCAAGAGTAGCCACAAGCTCTTCGAATTTATCAAGTGGACCTTCATAGACCGTGAATCCAGTGTAGTCGGTACCAAACGCACTAGTAGCTTCGGTAACAATTTTGATACCTTTAGGAAGATTATTCTTAATCTCTCGCCATGACTTGAACCATTGATGCTTCTCGTCATTCGTGAGTGTCTTTAGACGATAGAGTGACAAGTAGATGTACTCGGTTGTACCAATTTCTCCGGGAACTCTATAGCTTGCCATAGTGCTACAGGTGGACCTACATAGCTTATAAAAGCTGATGCACCGGCTCATGCACGATAAACTTGGAGAGCTTTTGAATGGGACTACGACAGTCGGGTCATGCTTTGACTCTTATCATGCTATATCTTGTGACATTGATTATGCGTGCCGCCTTCTACGTGACAATTGCTGTCATTTCAAGTAGTGTGTACATGGGAGGAGCGTTGGTGGGATGGGGTGTTGCAGTGGTGCTTGCAATCTATCCACTAGCAGAACTTAGTACGGTCTCATTCTTTGGCTCCTACTCTGACAAGATTGGTAGAAAACCCATCCTTGCGGCAAGCCTGTTCATCACAGCACTTGCTGCATTCTTGTTTGGAGTTGCAACTATTCAAATCGTGGCATTCGTATTAGCGGGACTCTTTGGAATTGGCGCAGCCTCCAAGGTTACAACAACACTCTCCATAATTGCAGACTGCTCCTCAGAAGAGAACAGAGCAAGACTAATGGGTTATTATGACCTTTCAACTCTTGTTGGACTTGCAGGGGGTTTTGGTCTTGGAATCATTCTCTTGGAGATAGGATCTACTACTTTGCAGATTGGTTCAATTGTGTTGGAAATTGCGTTCACACCAACATCCCTTCTCTTTGCTGCTGCTGGAGCATGTGCATTAACGGGAGTGCTAACCATACTCCTCATCAAAGAAACTAGAGTTGTGTCTCATGAAGAAGTAAGTATGTTAGCACTACTCAAGCAAGTTGCTCGCGACAAGAGGATTCAATTGATGCTTCCAGTCTACATCCCAATCATTTCACTATATGGGCTTGTAATCTCAAAAACAAAATACATCATAGAAACGTATTTTGATATAACAGCAATGGACATGATTGTTCTCTTTGGAATGCTGGGAGGAGCTCTTATTCTTGGAATTATCATTATGGGTCATCTTTCTGACTACATGATGAAGAGAAGACCATTCATTGTGTTCGGCCTTATTGGATTTGGCGCACTCGCCTACATGCTAGTAGCAAATGCCGAAGCTTTCGATACTCTTTGGACCTCGGGACTCTGGCCATTACTACCAATACTTGGATTCATTGCAGGTTCATTTCCGCCTGCAGCGATGGCATACCTCACGGATATATCGAGTGCAGAAGCACGGGGGAGTACCATGGGAGTGTATAGTATTTTCTTTGGGTCAGGGATGATTATTGGCCCGCTAGCAGCTGAGTTTGCATATTCAGTAGGAGGCCTCTTCCCAGGTCTAGCCATTCTCGTTGTTCTCCTGATTACTGTGGCTTGTATTGGTACTTATTTCCTCAAAGAAGCAGCACCTCAGAAGCATGCACAAGAAAAATCATTGATTCAGTGAAAGATTACTGAATTTTAAAGCAATAGCTTAGACATCTGCATAAAGAGAGGATTCGACTGTTGGCTCATGCCATTGAGCATATGTCACAGGAGGAGCAAATGGCTTTCCGCAATTCTGGCATTTAATCGAACCATCGTTTTCTATCTTCGATACATTATAGGAATATATAGAACTGCAATGAGGGCACCTGAATCTTCCGAGATACATTTCATTGCGAATCCATGGAGGAGTTGTTTCGTATCTGAATGGAGCCTTTGTCAGGGATGCTCCGCAATATTTGCACCTCATGACATTTGGAGGATTAATCTGTGCGCAGTATTCGCACTGAAGTAAGGTGACATTCCTGTATTTGTCCTTTCGATCCCTATACTTCTGGCCTTCATAACCACGAATCATTGTCCCGATGCCAGTAATGAGAAGAAGGAAGCCAGATAGTATCCAGCCTGCGACGCTACCAAATTGACTC
Organism: Candidatus Thorarchaeota archaeon; assembly: GCA_029858305.1. Taxonomy (GTDB): domain Archaea; phylum Asgardarchaeota; class Thorarchaeia; order Thorarchaeales; family Thorarchaeaceae; genus SMTZ1-45. The sequence goes on along the minus strand of JAOUFI010000035.1, from coordinate 6,604 downwards.
GTTGGGATAATCTGACCGGATGGGACTGGAAAACGAAACATTGCGATAATTGGAATGAGTATGATTATGCAGCTCGAAATAGCGAGAAGAAATCCTCCATTAAAAGACCTTGAGGAGTACTTTGCCAATTCACATTCAGATGAGCAGAATATCTCTCCCTTTTCAGAGGTCATCCACTTGGGGCTCTCTGGAGTACCGCACCAAGAACACCTAGCAAGATTATCCTTCTTCACCAGAAGTCTATCTGAATCTGGCTCATACAAGCAATTCACCCTCAACGTATCATGCATTTGAAGGAATATAGAGTTTCTTCTGAGGATGAAGCTGAACCATGACAAGAGTTAATAGAAACTGCGACTTGAATCGCTTCAGATACTCCACCTTAAGGGAGAGAGAATTATGGTTAGGTTAACTACAATTGGAAACTTTCTCTCAGGACTCGGATTGGCATCACTTGCTTTCACGATAGTAGTAAAGTGGATTGCGACTCAACCAGGTCAAGTACTATATCCGTTCTACATCTGGCTAGTAGCACTAGGATTTCTAGTAGTGGTGTTGATCATAAGTGTGATAAACACTTTCACTGAGATGACTGGATTTGTTCATCCTGATGACAAGATGATATCGAATATGCTCGTATATATCCATGCTCTTGCAACCCTTCTTGTATATGGACTCTTAGCAGGAATAGGGGTAGATGATGTCATTCAGGGCTATCTATTTGATATGGGTACCATGATTGTCATCGCCTATATCTTCTTGTTCGTGTTTGTCTTTTTCGGAAGTAGAATCTCTGAAGGAGCAGAAACCGGACAAATCAAAGAGATGACGTCTAGGTTTATGCTGATTTCACTAGTACTAGGAGTAATCATGGCAGGGGCATACCTCTTGATGAGCATTGTCAAAGACAACCTTGATTACAGCTGGGCGGCTGGCGTACTGATGGTATTCGCGGCGGCTCTGGTAGTTCTAATAGTTATCTTCCTTGGAAGACGTTATGAACCAGTCGGTGAATAATCGCAGAGTGTATGGATGGATGGTTCTCCATCCATTCCTTTTCATTTCATAAGATATTTGTAGAATTACATATACTGGAAAGGCTCTTAACATTGAGAGATAGATATGGCTGTGTTTGGTGTTTGATATGGGAGACGGAAAACTCTGGCTTGGATACAAACTTGATAACGAAGGAAAGCCAACTAGTGACAAATTCGAGATAAGTGTAGACCTCCTGCGAAGGCACGGAGGTGTCTTTGGCTCTACAGGCTCAGGCAAGACAGTTCTTTCAAAATGCATTCTAGAAGAGGCAGCAATGCAAGGAATTCCAATTCTTGCTTTTGACCCTCAGGGAGATATTGCTTCTTTGATGCTTCCAGGAGATCCCAAGCAGCTTTCAGAGAAAGGCGTTCCACCAGAAAGATTGAAGGAGTACATGGACAAAGTAATTGTGAGAGTCTACACTCCAGCAAGCAGCAAGGGTCTCGCAATATCAATCAATCCACTAAAACTCCCAGATAGAAAAGCAGACCAAGATGATATTATTCGACTACTTGATAATTCTGCGCGTACCTTGGTAAAAGTACTCATGAAGGTTTCAGGTCTTTCAAGATCCTGGGAGGGAAAAGCATTTGCAGCAATCTACGAGTTGTTAAGGACCATTTGGGAGAATGAAAAAACTGAGATTAAAGGTCTTGCAGAACTCGCTGACATGCTCACAGGAGCACCTGAAGAGGTTGGAGTAGATTTAGAACCTTTCATGAAGTTTTCAGAACGGCAGACGCTAGCGACACGTATCCGAAGCTTGACTGTTGGTTCCTCACAACTCTTATTCAAAGAAGAAGGCGAGATTAATTTTGATGATTTAACAAGACCAGTAAACGGAAAGACTCCTATCAATGTCATCTTCCTAAAGACGTTGAGAAGTGAGGAAGAGAAACATTTCTTCATCTCTATTGTCTTGAATCAGTTATATTCATGGATGTTGAGACAAGGCTATACCGAAAAACCACGAATGATGATATTTCAGGACGAAGCTGCACCGTTCATCCCTGCAGGAATGCTGTCACCTGGTCCAAAAGAGACTTTCTTGCTACTATTCAGGCAAGCGAGAAAGTATGGTATCGAGTGTTTGATAGCTACACAGAGCCCAAAGGATATTGACTATAAGGCATTTGAACAGTTTAACACGATATCCACGGGTCGCATTAGCAGTGAGCAGTCCCTCAAAGTTCTTGAGAGAATTCTAGAGCCCATTGCTGGAGAAAAGGAGTCTGAAGAGATTATCACTCAATTGCCAGGACAGCAGACTGCGAATTTCATCTTCTCATCAGCAGACCTCAAACCAAAGGTCAATCATATCAGTGTTCGGTGGTTACTCACCAATCATGTCACTCTCACAGAAAAAGATGTTCAAATGCATATGCAAAAACTAGTAGCTGAACAGGCTAGGATTCTCAAGAAACTTGAAGAAGAGCGACTAGCTGCTGAGCAGCGAAAACTTGCTGAGATGGAAGCTGCAGAACGTGAAAAATACAAAGCTGAGGAAGCTGCACGTAAAGAAGCTGAGAGGATAAAACTCGAGAAAGAACGCGCAAAAGCAGAGGAGGCAGCTCAGCTAGAAAGAGAACGATTACTACAGGAAAAGAAACAGAAGTTCAAAGCTGCTGCTGACACTGAGAAGGTCTTCGATACGCGCGGTCAAGCAGGAAGGGTTTCTTATGATGATTTGATCAATGCTTTCATCGCTAGAATAGAGGCAATTGCAAAGACCACATTCGGTCTCGAGTTTCTTAGGGAACTAGTTAAACGAGGAGAACTGCATTTTGAGAAATCCATGTCTTTCTACCTCACTGAAACTAGAGAAGCACAGAAGCAAGGTCTTGCTAAAAAGATCAAGAAAGAGATTCAGAAGAAAGGAAAGACTCAGAAAGATGAATACCTGGTCTACGACTTTAATTTCATGCTCCTGAAAGTCATTGAAAGCATGGGCGTGAAGGAACCAGACTACGTAGATGAGGAGCGTTTGAGAAAGAGATTCGAGCAACTTGTCAAGAAGGCAAATAGGAACAACTTCCTAGAACGCATCGTGCTAGGTGAGCCGTTCCTAGAGTTTTAACCTGGAGATACATATCTGATAGGTTCAGAGGCTGTGCAGTCGACCCACTGTTTTACCATATTCAGTGTGAAATTAGTGGCTTCGTCCATAATCTCTTTTGTTGCATCAGGAGCGCCATAAAGTAGCAAGATAACCTGTTTACTCTTTTTTGTGACTTTTGTGCGATCGGAGTCGTGAATGGCAAATCCATAACAAATAATACCTTTATCATCCGCCAAAACCAATTCTCGCCCACGACACTCCAATTCCTCACCACCTATTCTCACAAATACTTCTCCAGATCTAGCTTGTCGAAGTACCAGTTGTCCTGATATTTTAGCGGCATCTATGAGACCGATTGGAATCTTGTGATATGCAGAGGCTAGGTTTACAACATCCACTAGATCAGAGATTCGCCAGAGATTCTCTCCCTGTAAAACTCGACGCAGCACTGCTTCACTTGATACGCGTTTCTTAGTCGGGTCAATTCCGAAGGCCCAATGCAACGCACGATATGATTTGATTAACGGTTCAGATCCGAGGTCAAGCAATTCGTTGTTTGAGCGAATTTGTTGGAATAGAGAGTGTTCATACTCTTCAAAGGCTTTACTAGATTTATTCAGATTTAGATTATGAAGTTCAATCACAACTATACTTGTTCCAGAAGGGCTAGTTTCAAATCTGATCGAAGTCCTAGAATTCATAATTTAACAACCTCAATCGAGGGCTTTGAGTGTTGTGACAAGAATATCTAGACAAACCGGATGACATCATCCAATGATTCTACAGACATTGTTGGGTTTGTATCGAGTGTTCCAGATTCAAAGTTTACAATATCATTGGGATTTCGTTTCACAAGTATTGTCATCAATCCAGCTGCATTCCCGCCGGCGACATCTGATTGTGGATTATCACCCACTATAACTGACTCGGATATTTCAAATCCCAATACTTTTACAGTTTCAACCACAATTTCAGGCAGCGGCTTGCCAACAACAACAGACTCAATCCCAGTAGCATGTTCTATTGCTGCTACAATTGAACGTTCACCAATGTAGACATCTTCCTGACCAAGATAGACTCCAGGATAATCAAGACTACCACTAATACATATGAGACCTGCTCCCTGCTTAACCATTTTTGTGGCAAAATTGAGTTCGCTAAATGTCATGCCTCTATCAGCTGCAACTGCGACATAGTCTATAGGAGGATTATTAGTAACATCAAGACCTCTGGCAACAAAATCCTCCTGAGCTCCCCCTTCGCCAATGACAAAACATCGTGCACCAGGGACTCTGTTATGTATATAAGCCGCTGCAGCAGCGCCAGCAGTAAATACATTTTCAACAGGAAGATGAAATCCACCCAGTTCTACAGCTTGATGGACCTGTCTACTAGAGAGCCTTCCAACATTGGTCAAGATTGCTAGAGTGACATCTTTTTGCTCAAGCACCTTCCACAACCTTAGAGCATCCTTGAAAGGCGTAGGATGTTCAACATCAAGAATGAGCGTGTTATCGACATCAAATATCCAGAGCTTCTTTTTGCTTAGGTCCATTAAACCAGCTTCCTTTGTTGTCTTTCAATATTAAGAGAGAAAAATATACCTACTCTCAATTCCAGGAGCGGATTATTTCTTATTGAGAAGAGGGATTACGCAAATAAAACGAAAAACCTCAGTTCCCTCTGTGTTGTCGTATCCATGCGGTTCGTTAGGGGGAACAAAGACCACATCATCTTTCTTGGCATACCCTTCTAATTCACCGATTAATTTCGCCTTCCCCTTGAGAACAAAGATCTGATGTTCTTCTTCATGACTGTGCAGTGGAACAATTCCCCCTGGTGCAATTTCAAAAAGGCGCATAGCATAGTTCAAAGCTCCTGTACGTGTGCCAATGAGCCAACGCACAGTGGCATTTTTTGCTCCAGGCAAATCAACGTTAGTGATATCACGTTCATTGAAATTAACAACATACATGACTTTTACGGACCTCCGTACCTCAATAATGAATGGTAACCAATTGCTTCCCGAGTCTGTGATGGCTAATATAGGTATTAGGTTATGGACAATATTTGGAATATCATCAGAGTGCATAACACAGAAAGCTTAATCTTCTGATAACTTACTGCGTCTGAGATATTGAGTATGCCAGACACAGTCCATAAGAGTGGAAGTATCATGAGTGAAGAGGACACTTATCTGAGAGCAAAGCTGACTGAAATAAATGGAGCTATTGAAAGACTCACCCAGATGTTAAACAGGATGATTGATGTTATCTCAAAAATCACTGAGGTTCAAGATGCTCAATCGGATCTTGCACTTACAGTTAATGCAAATTCTGAGAAACTTGATGAAATTCTTGAAGCGGTGAAACACATCAGGCAAGCAGGACCTGCTACGGCTCCCAGTGGCGCATCAATTGCACAGAAGGGTGCAATTTCCACCCACCAAGCGGTCCTCGACACACTTGAAACGCAGGTTCGAGAAGGAGCGATTGCTAGTGATCTCTCACAGAAAATTAATGATGCTGCATCCATGTTGGAAAGCAAAGGCTTGTCTGGCTCGCTAATAGTAAAGATGCAGAGATGGACACGCATTCTAAAGACCTATGGACGTATAGATACAATAAGTCCAGTAGACCTTCAACGCCTACGGGATGATATAAAAGAGTGGGGCCGCGAAATCTCTAAGATGAGATAAGCCTTTCGAAAAAAACTCATAATATGCCTAATCGGGCTCACTTATAGCCTGTTGGCTTCATAATTGGTGATAGTATCTGTTCCGCGCGCTAATATATTAGTGGAACTGAATTCCGTCAACATTTATTAGAAAAATAATCGGCAAATGCACACCCTATGCCGGGAAACACAGGGTGCACGAACATAATGACAATGGATAGTATTTCAGATTCAGTACGAGAAACAATTGAGGCATTTCCTGAACCACATAGAAGTGAAATTCTTGAATTGTGGCAGGAATGGCTAGAAACTGATCCACAGTACCCCCTCTATTTGAGTTGGTCAGAGTTCTCGGCAAAAGATGATGACCAAAATGAACTGTTCACAGAAAGGCGCGTATATTTGAAGAGGGTCAAGAATGAACTGAGGGATCAAGAAGTCCCTTTGAAACTCTGGCAAAAGGTAGCCAAAGGACTCGCAGCTGTAGCAAGTCTATTTCTCATAGTATTCCTAGCAATATCCAGAGTGTTCCGAGTATCCGATTAGAGGCTTTCAATCGATTCTCGGTGTGCCAGAGAGGCCTACTTATATCAGGGATGAACAATTAGCCATTGAAGGCTATGGAAGAAATATTAGAATCGATACCTAACTCCATGTTGTCACTTCTCAAGGAAGCTGCTAAGGCGGTCAGGCAGTCAAAAAGAGTGATGGCATTCTCGCACATTGATGCAGATGGTATATCAGCTCTCGCGATTGTAGTTTCAGTTCTAGAGCGAGAAAGGAAGGAATTTGAGTGGCGAAATATTCATCAGATCAACTCTGAAACTATAA